>JAHFJQ010000046.1 GCA_023245755.1 archaeon
GTGATACAAAATCTTTTAAAATAACCCGAAAATACTTCCTTTATGGTTCATCTATATGGAGTTACCCATGGAGCATCCATGGATTCTTTTTTTTCTTCTTTCCCTCTGTTTATACGACCTGCACCGGAATTCCTCCGAGACCTTGCAACACTTCCCCAAGGATCACGTGTGGGTATTGAATGGTTTGGAGGAAATGATTGGGAAGAAGTACAAGATGATCTCCGTCAAAGAGTTGCTGCTGCTCGTATAGAAGAAAGCCCCCGTTTTGATCGTTCTACTGCTGATTATTGGGACATTGTTTTACAGACCCTTCATCGCTTCTCTTTAGAACCTTTCTTTTTAGAAGATAAGACTCTTTGGCTGCAGTACAACCAAGCGCTTGTTGATTCTTTTGTAGAACAAGATATTTTCAAGACCAAAAGAGAATCCTTGATTGCATATCGAATAAAACTTTGTAGGTCAAATGAACAAAAAAGAAAGAAAGCACTGGCTGTACGAAAGATTCACGAATTAGAAAGAGACGAAATGCTTCTCTCTGCAATAGGACGGAGCGATCTCCATGCAGCTATTGTTGGTATTGGGCATAGTGATTACTGGTTTTTCCAAAGAGAAAATATTCAAGCACAAAGAAATATTTCCTTCTCTTCCTATGCAAAACAAGCACCTACAGGTATGGTTCAACCAGCAACCCATTATATCAGACATGCCCATTATGACCTACCGAGTATTCTTTCCAGAGAATGTCTTGAAAGAGAGATCCGTCTACTCGAAGAAGGGAGAATTACCAAGGGTACTCCTCAGTATGTGGGCACTTGGTGTCACACTGAGCCTTCTAAGGGTTATTTTGAAATGTATGTTGAGAGAAGAGAAGGTGAAAGGATTTCTGGAAGAATTGAAGACCTTTTAGGAACTGCACGATTTGAAGGTCACCTTCGTGCTAGAGCTCTTTCTTTTTGTAAAGTCTATACACGTGCAAGTTCTGATGCTTTCCAAGGAGAGATCCCTTATGAGGCAAAAAAAAGAGGAAAGGAGTTTTTTGGAACGTTTCACATTCCTGGTTTTCGTGGCCCATTTTACCTTGTTGAAGCTGCAACTAAAGATCCTCTTGAGATGGGAATACGAATGGCTGAATTGAAAGACTCAAAACTTTTATAAAAGGAGAAAAAACCAAATAGTAATACTGCTGGCACAGTAGTTTAACCTGGTAGAACACGAGTCTCATGAGCTCGGGGTTGGGGGTTCAAATCCCTCCTGTGCCATTTTCTTTGGATATTATTCTTATTTTACTTTGTATGTTCCCACTATACTACCAAAGGGTCCAGCAATGACACAGATTTCATATCTTATTTCTAACTCCCCTGGAAATTCTATCCTTACTCCGAAATCCATTGTGGGCCTTAACCTTAATGTATAATATTCTCTTTTAGGGCCTTTACAAGCATCAATATCTCTTCGTCTTAGAAAATCTTCTAAGCCACAATCTAGGAGTTCTCTTACATATGGTGAAACATACCCTGAAACCATGATTTAAAATTTTAAATCGGGACTTATAAGTGTTTTCTTTGATAACATTTATATATCTCTAAAGAAAAAAAAAAGCGTATGCATCAAGAAGAAGTTCCTTTTCATGACCAGACATTAGACCTTATTCAAAGAAGAGTTGAAGCCTTAAGGGCAGATAGAGAATATGTTGTTGTTGGCATTGCAGGAGGATCTGCTTCTGGAAAAGGGTATATTACAGAACGCCTTACTCCTAGAATTGATGGTATTTCTGTTCTTGGTCTAGACCACTATTATCTTTCTTACCACCAACTCCCTACACCAGGAAACTTTGATGAACCTGGAGCATTGGAACTGGATCTCTTTGCAGAACATCTTAAAGAATTGCGCCAAGGTAGACCAATAGAAAGGCCCATTTATCATTTCCCTACTTCTTCTCGTCTTGCTGCCCAAACAACAAGAATCGAACCTGCTCCAGTTCTTTGGGTAGATGGCCTCTTTGCATTGCATGATCTTGTACGACCACACGTAGATTTTGGAATTTTTGTCCATGCCTCTTCAGAGCTTCGAAAGGCTAGAAGAGTTGCGCGTGATACAATTGAGGGAAGAAATCTTCTTGATGGGCCAGGAAATAGTTATTGGGATAGCTGTGTAGAACCGGGCTATCAGAAATACATTGCGCCTACACGAGCGTATGCACATATTGTAGTTGTTAACGAGGCTCCTCTCTCTTAAAAGGTAGATCTATGATTCATCCCATTCGTTCTTTGAAAAATTTTGTTCTTGATGTTCGAGATGGGCTTGCTATTGATGATTTGGTTGTTTGTGCAGACATCACTGAAGTCAGGGCTCGAAATGGTTCCTATCCTTTAGATACTGCTGCTGACTTTCTTACCTTCGCGTTAGCTTACAGACTTGCAAGGGATGAACACCACAGAGATATTCCTATCTTTGTAAAGAGAATAAGAGCTTTTTCAGCTGATTATGATCCTTCCATGCGATTTTCTCCTCTAGAAATACTTCCTGATGAAGAGAGCTTTGAAGAAGGCTGTAAGCGACAACTCGCACAAAGAGTGGGTACTTTCATTGAAAGATATCCTTCTTTTCCTTACGAAAAAGAACTTAGAAAACATTTTGCTTTGGCACATCCTATAAGCCGTGAAAGTATTGTTGGATGGTTGCCGAAAGACCAGATTTATGGAAATACTTCTTTTTATGGATAAATTATTTTCTCTTCCTTTCTGTCTGTAATATTTTCATGTGCTCTTGTTTAATTCTCAATAATCCCTTTTTATTCTCGAGATATTTGCCTAATAAACCAGAAATAATTTCTCCAGATTTAATAGTTGGAACAAGCACATAGTCTGCTCCAGCATTATACAACTCAATTGCTTCATCTACTGTTTTTGCTGTAAGTATGACTAAGGCATCAGAACGAATTGCTTTTACGTAATTTAGGAGAAAGATATTATCCTGTTCTCTTTGTACTGTAGAAATCACTACTTTTGCAGAACTGAAATTTACTCTTTTAAGAATTTCTAAGTTTGTAATATCTCCGTACATACAAGGAGTCATTTGTCTTTTTAGACTTTCAATAATTTCTGGGTTAAAATCAATAACAAGTACTTTCTTTTTCAAATGATGGTAGGTTCGTAAAAATGTTCCTCCCACACGATTTGCACCAAAAAGGATGATCTCTGGATGGTCTTTGTATTCAAATCCCATTTGTTTTCTTTTCTTTGAAAGCTTTTCAAAAAGAGAGAGAAACCGAGAAATTTTATTATACACAAAAAGCTCGTACTTCATGATGTATGCTGTTAGGCCGATGGTAATTATTGCAAGAAGGATTGTTAAAGAAAAAAGTTCTTTGGAGATATTTTCCCCTGTTAGTACCAAAATTAAGCCGAACTCTGAAACCTGGGCCATTGCAACAGAGGAAACAAAAGAGTTTCTTTTATCATAGCCTAATAAACTTAAGATTACCATGATGATGATTGGTTTTAATACTAAGATTAATGCAAGTAAGATGAAAAAAGGTAATACAAGTCCAGATACATTTGTGAAAACTAATTGTAAGCCTAGAGAAACGAAAAAGATCGTTGCAAAAAAATCTTTCAAAGAATTAATACGAGCAACAATATTGAGATTATAAGGCAAATTTGCGAGAGTTATTCCTCCAAAAAAAGCACCAATTGCAATAGAGAAATCAAGAAGATACGCCCCCATAGCAAAAACAAAACAGGTTGCCACGGATAGTAAAAAAAGAAGTTCACTTGATTTTGCTGCAAAACGAAATACTGGAAAGGCAACAAAACGATTTATTGCAAATGCGATTATGAGAAGAACGAGGAACTTAAGAAGACTCATACCAACAGCTGCAAGAGAGAAAGAGCCACTGTTGCCTAAAACCATAAGCACAAGAATAACAATAAGGTCTTGAACAAACAAGATTCCAAGAATAATTCTTCCGTGGAGCGTATTTAATTCATCCTCATCAAAAAGTAATTTAATGACAATCATTGTACTGGAAAATGCAATAACAAGACCAGCGTACATTGCATTTGTTGCGTCAAAGCCTAACCATAGAGAAATGAAATACCCCGCAAGAAACGTGAGTAAGACTTGGAATACACCAGTAATTACAGTGACAAACCCTAAAGACTTTAATTTCTTTAAGTCCATCTCTAAACCTACAATAAAAAGCAGGAAAACTATTCCTATTTCTGAAAGACTCTGAATAATATCTACATCCTGAATCACCTTTAACCCCATTGGTCCCAGAACAAGTCCCGCAATGATATATGCAGGAATAAGAGGCTGTTTGAATATTTTTGCAATATATGCAAAGAAAGTTGCAACAATTAGAACAACACCAATGGTAAAGAGAAGACTCTGCGGAATATTTTGTAACACCTCTAACATTTTCTCTTTAGTGTATAGAAGAATTTATAAATGTTTTTAGAAATTTTCTTTTCATGGCACTTTTTACAGGATGTATTCTTTCGACTGCACAAGAAAGTGATGGCGTACGAATTTCTGTGATGAGTAGGCATACGCTCAATGATGGAATCACAGCTGATCCACGTATTCCTTTAACTCAGTATGACGAATGGCTCCCTATTCTTGCTCCACCACTACGCCTAGTTGGAGATTATTATAAAAGAGGACTAGCCTGGGAAGGATTTGCACAACAGTATCTTGCCTATTTGAGTAGAGGAGATATCCCCCACCATGTAGAAATGCTTGCACGAAGAGCAGAAGACCAGAATATTACGCTTCTTTGTATAGAACAAAGCCATGAATACTGCCATAGAAGATTGCTTGCAGAAGAATGCAAGTGGCATCTTCCAACACTCAAGGTAGAATCTCATTAATTATTTCTTCATATAAATTTCAATTGTAGATACTCTTATCTGACGACCTTCTTTGTTTGTGAACTCTTCACTGTTAATAAGAACCTTATCTGTCTTTACTTGATTTTCTAGAAAACGTTTCATAGCAACTTCTGAAATGTCTACTGCCTTTGCAATAAACTTTCCTCGAGCTTTTACTATGACTTCGTCCGCTCCAAGACTCGTAAATTGTAAAACTATCCCTGTGACATAATTCATAAAGTTTTTCTCACCAACAAAGATAATATTATCCTTTTCCTTCTCTTCTTTAGAATCTTCCATTTTGGGTTATGTCCTTCTAGGCAAAAACCCTCTAGGTCTTTGCTAGTTACTCTTCTTTCTTCATTAAATGAGTAATATAACCAGTGAGAACGTTTCGTAGCTTTTTAGAAGGTACTTCTACGAACTTAGGAACAATTTCTTTATTCTCTTCAAAAGTAGGTTTAAAACTAGAACGGTGTTGAGCAACTAATTTATTTCCCACACGCTTAATCATGGTTGTTTTTATTCTTCCCATTGTTGTTTATTATTTAGTTGACGTTTATAAATGTTTCGGGCTTCTTTCTATGCTACAAGCTTGTTTAAACGAACAAGAATTTCTATATGGAAAGTACCATTGGAAGCTATAAATGGCTTGGCTATCTTGGTTCCAGAACTCTGTCTGTAATCTATATTTGTCCCATCAAAATAGCCTATTTCTCCTCCAGCTTCACGAAGAATAATTTCAGAAGAACAGGTGTCCCAGAGACTTTGTTTTGGACTGAAAACAATAAATACACCCTTCACTCCACTTGCAACAAGACAAATCTTCAAACCCGTTGGACCTAGACGAAGAGGTTCTCCAAGACCAAGTGCTTTGGTTACTGCATCTTCTTTCTCATTTGGGCGATATTTGCTTGCTAATAAACCCAAGTCTTGTATACTTGTTGCTTGAGAAACGTGCAACTGTTCCCACAGGCTCCCCTTTACTTTCCATGCACCTTTGTCTTTCATCCCGATATAGAAAATATCATCCACAGGAAAATAATTTACACCGAAAACAGGAGTATCTTTATGCACATGCCCTAAGTGAATACCAAACTCACCAGAACCACTAATAAAATCTTTTGTGCCATCTAAAGGATCAACCATCCAAAAATCTTCGTAGTCTCTCCAGTTCTTTGTCTTTTCTTGTAATGCCTGAAATTCCTCAACCGAAAATTCTGATTCATTTAAGATCTCTTCTGTAAGAATGCCATAGCTTGGAAAATGTTTATGCAGTTCTTTGCAAATATATACATTGGATGCATGATCTGCTTTAGTGACAGGCCCATCATCTCCTTTGATGAATACTTCTCTATCTTGTTCTGAGTTGTAAATTTCAAGAATCTTTTTTCCTGCTTCTTTTGCGATCTGCATTACACGTTGTACTTTCTGATCGTATTCAAGGCTCATTTTTGTTTGATAATCCAGATTTCTCGGAGCATTTTTGATGTTGGGGAAGAGTACAAAAATGGGCCTTCAAAAGGGATATGATTTTTCTCTAAAAGAGGAGCAATATTTACTGGCACTTCTTTTCGAGCGGTTGTTCGAAATCGTGGAGTAATAAAGACAATATTTTTCTTTGTTATTTTTCTTAAGGTTTGTATGGTTTCTTGGTATAAAGGAAGGAGGTTTCTTGCAACACCTTTTGCTTTTTGTTCTGAAGGATAATCTTTTATGAACGGACCAAGATAGGGCTCTGTTGCAACACAGTCTACTCGAGTGATAAAACGGGTTAATTGACGTGCATCTGTTTCAATGAGTCTATAACTAGAATGGCAATTATAATGTGCTTTGATAAACTCCAAATTTTTCTTACTTGCTTCAATACAAAATTTATCGTTATCAGCACCAATGGCATACATGCCCATAACCATTGCTTCCTGTACGACCGTACCAATACCACAAAAAGGATCTAGAACTGTATCCCCAGGCTTTGCACCAGAAAGGTTTATGAGAATCTTTGCAAGACGAATAGAAATGGTATGTAATGGACGTTGTGCTGGACGTTTTGTATCACGAAATTTATGATGCTTGGGGTTAAAAACTGCAAGAGTTTTTGCAACATTTCCCTTATATTGAATAATTTCTACCACATTCTGTGCTTCTGAAGGGGTTAAATAGTCTTGTTCTTGATGATGGGATTTTTTGATGGTCGCTTTGATGCCTTCTTTTTTGAAATAGGCTTTGAGTTCGTTCTTTAGATCTTCCTCTTCTTCACCATATTGGGACATTGCATAGCGAACTTTATTTTTTGTCCCTGTATACAGATTATCAAAAGACTCTACAATGAGAGCAATTTTTTGAATACCACCCAGGTCTTCAATCATTTTTTCTGCATTTATATTATTCATAGAAAGAATGAGAGCAATATCTGAGCCTTCTAAAATTTCATATTTGAGATTTCTGGATTCACAATAGGCAAAAAGCTCCTTTCGAGAAAGTTCTGGATCTCTTCCTAAGATAAAAATATATTTTTGCATAGTTTTTGAGAAGAAAGATGATTTATAAGCCTATTTACTTTGCATGCCTGTACCTTCCAAATTCACCATCAAAGGTAGGAAGATCACCACTATCCATAATTGCTTCATGTACCGCACCGGTTTGCGTCAATTGTCTTTCCGCATTTTCTCTTGCAATTCCATGAGCATGTCTAATATCATAACCTGAACCAAGATGATATCTTAAGAAGGAACCTAAAAATGCATCGCCTGCACCAGTAGGATTCTCTATCTTCAAATCTGTTGTTGCATATTGTTTTGAATACAAAGTATGACCTGGCCTCTGAGAATCTCTATAATGAATAACAGAGCCATCTTTATCTCTAGTGGATATCATCACTTGTAAATTTCTAGATCTAAACAAACTTGGAATAGTCAAACCCATCTTTTTATTTAATACCCCGGTTTCCGCACGATTCACTACGAGGATATTTGTCCTCTCAATGACAGATCTAAATAATTCCACTCTAGAACTGTACCTTGAATCTTCAAGATAAGGACCAGGATTATAGACAAGTACTCCATCAGGATTTACTCTCTTAAATTCTTCAGCAACTCTTTTTGCCAAAGTAGGCTCTGTAATAGAAAGAACGAGTACGTCTTGTCTTGCGAGAAAGAGAGGATCAACATGAATATCTGCAAAATGTTGAGAAACCCCATCTTCCCAAGCCATAACCTGTCTTGAAGGATTGGCCCCATCGTAGACATAAGCACAGCGTGCGAGATTACCTGCAAAATTTCTGTCTTCATCCCTCTTTATTCCTAGAGTCCCTAATGCTTTTCTATATTCATCAGAAAAATGATCCGATCCAAGAATCGTTACTGCAGATACATCAAAAGGTACGGGGTTACTACTTGTATCATCTCTTGCTT
>JAHFJQ010000113.1 GCA_023245755.1 archaeon
TACGGCGTCTTTGAAAAGGATATTCTCTTCACCTTCTGCATCAATGGATAGATAAGATAGCCCTTCATTTTCTTTTGGTTTATCATTATCTGCAGCAGTTTTTGACATAATCCACCATTCTACTGGAACGTATCCACGATTATCTATATATCCTTGAGTGAATTTACTATTTTTTGCAATAATGTCTCTACCGCTATATTGGTATCTATGTACAATTGCTGGTTGCGCAAAAATAATTCCATTTTGTTTCTTAATTGTATCACTTATTGCTTTCTTTTGATTTTGTTTTCCTCCTTTCATTGAAGATAATAGGGTATCACTAGATATTCCTGGTATAACATTGAGCAGAGCAATCCTTCCTCCATAGGATTCTACTATTTCTTTTCCCACGATCTCTTCTGCCTTGTAGTTATTTCCCTTTGCAAGGACGTCTGGTTGAATTTCTTGAATTATTTTTAAGGGGGTAAGTTCGTCAAAGAGAGTAATATAGTCTACTGAGCTTATGCTTGCAAGAAGTTCTGCTCTAGTTTCTTCATTCATAAATGGGCGATCTGGTCCTTTATTATCTCGTACAGATTTGTCTGAATTTAAACCTATGATCGTTATGTCTCCTTGCTTTTTTGCTTCATTTATAAGCTGCATATGTCCAATATGTAAAGGATCAAAGAATCCATTTAGAAAAACTGTTTTCTTTCCTTCCTTTTTGAACTCCTTTAGTTTTTCTTTTAATTTCTCTTTATCTAAGATCTTTCCATTCTTTTTCGTTCCTACCTCTAAAAGCTCAAGTATCTCTTTGGCATGTACAGCAACTGTTCCTTCTTTACTCACAGCAATACTTGCTCCATAGTTTCCTAACTCTGCAGCATCTTGTAATGATCCTAGACAAGATAGTGTTAGTGCTGTAAGACAAGTAACAGTATCTCCAGCCCCACAGACGTCTAAGACTTGGGTTGCTTTACTTGGGAACTGTGTAATTTCTTTTTCTTCATATGTTAGGATCCCATCTTTTCCAAGTGTAAGCATGACTTTTTGAAGATTTAATTTTTCTTGAATCTCCTTTGCAGCACTTATGATCTCCTCTTTTTTTCGAATCTCTTTGTTGAGAAACTTTTCTGCTTCCAGATCATTTTGTATGGTCAGAGTGAAATCTTTGAAGTTGTGTACTTGTTTTCTAGAATTCCCAATCAATATTTTCTTGTGGTCTTTTCCAAGCTTTGCTATTTCTTGTGTAAGATCTTGTGTGATAAGCCCAATTCCTCCAAAATCATCATAATCTGCAACTATAATTGCATCCATTTGGGGTAAAATTCTTTTGATGTAGCTTTTAATCTGTTCTTTTATTAGGGAGTCAATTGCTTCTCTATTTTCTATATCGTATCGTGCAATATGTTGTGTTGGTCGCTTTTTTCCTCCACACACTATTCTTGTGTATGTTGCTGTATTTCTTTTTGATGAAGAAATGAGTCCTTCTGTATTAATCCCTCTTCTTTTTAGTTCTTCACGTAGAATTATGCCGTTACTGTCTTCTCCAATTACTCCTACTGAGAAACATTGCCCACCTAAAGCTGCAATACCACAAGATATATTCCCCGCAGCACCAGGTGTATATTTTTTCTCTGATACAAACATCCATGGAATGTTGAATTCCGGAGTAATTGTTTCTGCTTCTCCATGGATATATTCATCTAAACAGAAATCTCCAATTACTAAGATCTTTTTATTTGGAAATTGTTGGATGTATTCTTTGAGTTTATGCATATACCTGTTCCTTTTCTGTGTTATATCTTTTTCCAAATGATGCGTATCTTTCTGAGCTTATAATTATGTTCTCACCAGATTTTATTGTTCCAAACCCTGCTCCAATGAGGGGATATTTTACTCTTAAAAGGTTTATGACGTTTGGAAAGTTATATTCTGTAAAGAACTCAAAATATGCTTGTCCCTTTGCTATAATTAAATCTGCTTTCTTTAGGATATCTTTGCACTCATCGGAGACATCTTCTGTATGCAGTCCAAAGCAATTACTTCCGGTTGAAACTACTTTTCCATATCTTTCAAGTTGTAGATCTTTTAAGTCTTGCACTGTTACATCATTGAGCATAGGTGTTTCTTTTCCCATGATGAATAAGTTTTCCTTTCCTACTTTCTTACTTATAATCTCTAAGAGATATGTATCAAAAATAATTTCTCCATCATTATCTGCGAGAAAGAGGATGGTCTTTGCTTCATTTATCTTCTGCTTAAGTTTATTAATATCATTTATAGAATAAGAAAACTCTTTGAGATTAGAAAATTCTTTTTCAATACTGTTTAAATCCACTTTTTGAATGAGTGTTGCACCATAATCTATTTTGTTTCCAATGATCCCTGCGGCAACAGCTTCTTCAAAGGAGTTAATTTTTATTATTTTGGTAATTTCTATTGCTTTTTCGTTTGACTTTTCTTTGAGTTCTTTATAAGGATCTTTCCCGTCTATCATTCTGTAAAATTCTCTATACCAATCTGTACAAAACTTTGTGATTTCTGGATGGACCCATTTTTTTCTTTCGAAGCGAAGAGAGATGTATTTCTTTAGTTCTTTCTTTATAAGCTCTGCTTGCTCTTTCTCTAATGCAGCTTGGTCAATAAAGCTATCAACTATATGGATATATGATTGGATATCTCTATCTTTTGTTTTCATTTGGCAATCCTTGACTGTTTTCCTAAATTTTGCTTTATAAAGATTATGCAAAGCTAATTTCAGTTCCCATTCGCAAAGCTTT
>JAHFJQ010000114.1 GCA_023245755.1 archaeon
AATTTCAAAGCTGAAGCAAATCGTGGTATATAATCAGCAGGATTACTGGGTTTGATACTGATCTCTAATTCTCCGGTCACAAATCTATACGTTCTTCCAATCTCTTTCTTCTCAATACCAGAAGCTTCTCCCATTTCATCTAAAGTACGGGGAACTTCGTGCCTTCGACAGGCTGCATATAATGCTCCTGCTACTACCGATTCCATTGACCTTCCTCTGACTAATCCTTTCTGTACTGCTAAACGATAAATACGAGCTGCTTCTTCCTCAACAGATTTTGGCAATTTCAAAAATGAACCTACTCTTTTCAGTTCCGCTAAAGCTACTTTTAAATTTCTTTCAATAGCAGTACTAATGCGTATGTTCCATTTCCGCAGTCGGAAGAATTTATCCCTTTCTCTATCTGACCCTAATTTATAGAAATCAGAAGTAGTTCCAACTTCTGTCCCTAAACCCTGATCAAACTGGGTTTGGCTAGAGGGGGCTCCTGCCCTTCTTCGCGACCCTCCACCACTATCATCTTCAAAATCACGCCATTCCTGGGTGAGATCTACCATGCGGTCTTCAATAACAAATCCACAATCCCGGCAGAAAGTTTCGCCTTTTTCCGCATCTCGATAGATATTAGCACTGGCACATTCAGGACATTCTTTGATCGTTTTGCGCATCATTGATGATCACCCAGAATTACTCCTCCGTAGTATTGTAGTTAAGTTTATATATTGTTTTGGTTATTGGTTTATAAACCTTTTGATTATTGGACTTTCGAATGTGTTGATTTTCTAGGAATTTAATTAGCGTATACTTTTTTCACCTATCACTCACCAAAAGATTTATTAACTATATGCTTATATAGTTAAGGAAGGTGATATTATGGGATACAAAACTAAAATACAGTTAATTCAAAGAAAAGATTCGCAGCAGTGGTTGTTTAACATTCCTGCAGCAATTGGTGCCGCATTAGAACTCCAGAAAGGTGAGACTCTTGATCTCACAATAAAAGATAAAAACTATCTTCTTGTACGACGGGTGAAGTAAAATGTTTTTCAAAAGAGAAAATGTGATATTATCTAAGAGATCTAAGGAAATCTATGATCAATTAATAGAACAGGATTCAGACCTTTGTATGATTAAGAAAGAGTTTGATTTCTCATTTATTTACGATGAAATAAAAGATAGTTATTGTTTGGATAATGGTCGAAATAGTGTTGACGGCGTACTGGCTTTGAAAGGAATATTTCTCCAGAAATATTGTGGGTTGCGTGACCGACAAATGGAAAGAAAAGCAAAGTACGATATAGAGGTAAAATACTTTTTAGACATTGAAATAGAAGATACTGCCTTCGATTTTACTACCATTTGGAAATTCAAGAAGATGTTAGGTGAAGAAAAAGTAGAATCTATTTTCAATCATATTCTTGAACAGATAAAGTCAAAAGGCATAGTTAAATCTTTTAGACGTCAGGCGATTGATACCATCCCAATATTAGCTACGGCTTCCTTACCAAGTGTAACTTGTCTTATTTACCAAGCAATAAAAGGGATTTGTAATTCTGTTATCCCAGAGATTCTAGAACAGATTTTTGCCGAGACAGAATTAACAAAAGAAAAATTGGATCAATATTCCAAAGCAAGAGCTTTATTTAAGTCTGATGATGATGATAAGATCAAAGCATTTCAAAAATCTGCAAAAAGAGGTTTTCAGGTGTTAGACATTGTCCACACCAATCAATTAAAATCTGAAGAGATAAATCTTCTTGAAGAAATTCTTCAAGATAACGTAAAGCAAGAAAAAAAAGATGAATATGAACATAAGCATACAGAACACACTAAGCGAAGTTTAATCGATAAAGACGCAACAATAGGTCATAAAACAAAAGAAGATGTAATCTATGGGTACAAAGCAGGGGTATCAGTTACTCCAGAAGGGATTATAACATCATACGAAACTACTCCTATGTCTAATAGGGATGATGAACACCTGATTCCGCTTTTGGATATGCAAGAAGAAAACGGAACGAGATGTGATGAAGCTGATGCAGATTCAGCATTTGGGTTTATCCAAAACTTTGTGGATGCGGAAGAAAAACAAGTAATATTACATGCACCATTAAGAGATTTTGACCCGGAAAAATTGTCAGTATATGACTTCAAATACGATACAGAAAAGCAAGAATTAACCTGCGCAAACAACGTAACAGTAAAGGGCAGGTACTCTGGAGCATTAAGTTTTGAGTTTCCACTCAAAATTTGCAGAGTATGTCCTAAAGCAGATACGTGTCCACTTGCTCAAAGTAAGGTTGCAACCTTAAACAAAAATTATGAAGCAGCGAGAAGAGCCATAACGCGTCAAAGAGACGATAGAGAACTAGATAAACAAAATAGAGAAAAAGGCATAAAGAATTTCAAAAGGTTAGTAGTTGAAAATGTGTTTGCCTTCTTAGAAAAATTAAAGATAAAAGTAACGCCTGCGTATTCTTTAAAGATGACAAAAGTACATGTAGGCATAGTGGTAACTTTATCAAATATGATAAAAACAGTAAGACAAATAAAAAAGAAAAGAGAAAAAGGAGAATTACAACTACAAACACAGAAGAGGAGTGATTTTGAAAAACAACTTAATGAATTTTGTGCAAACTTTTTAGCTTTAGGGGTTTAGTTTATCAACACATTCAATAATCTACAAAACAAAAGTATTTTAAATAATGGAATAATCCTCCTCGCTATGGTTGATATTCCCACAGTTCTAGAACATCTA
>JAHFJQ010000002.1 GCA_023245755.1 archaeon
TTTAGGAGTAAAAAAGTTCTGCATGTACACCTCTCTTGTATTCTTAGGAAGGAAGGTTTATAAATGTTTTTGCCTACAGTACTCTTATGCAAAAGGGAGTGTACACAGAAGAGATTGCTGAGAATTTTCTTCGCGCATATGCTCCTGTTGCAAAACATTTACTTACGGATTCTTTTGATGATGCATTGCAAGCAGTGAAAAAAATAGGTTTCCCGGCAGTTTTAAAAATTATTTCTCCCGATGCTCTCCATAAGTCGGATATTGGTGGAGTACGTTTTGTAAAAAACTTTGAAGAGCTTCGTGAAGAATACCAAGCTTTACTAGAAATTGTTCATAAAAAGAAACTTCGTTTTCAAGGAATTCTTGTACAGGAATACATTGAAGGCACCTATGTTCTTATAGGGCTAAAAAAAGATGCTAGCTTTGGGCATGTGCTTGTTTTTGGTATTGGAGGCATTTATACTGAGCTTCTCAAGGATGTTTCTTTTCGTGTTTGTCCCATTACTTTAGAAGATGCAGAGGATATGATACAAGAACTTAAAATGAAAAGTTTACTCTTAGGATATAGGGGAACTAAGCCTGTAAATCTTTCCCTTCTGAAGAAAACGCTTGTTTCTGTGTCCAAAATCCCCTTAAGGCATAAAGAGATTCAAGAAATGGATATTAACCCTTTTGTGATTAATCATACAAAGGGTTTTGTCGTTGATGCACGTATGGTGGTATAGCTATGAAAGTGTTCTCCTTGAATACTTGGCTCGTTCCATTTACTTCTCAAGATCGTGTAGAACGAAGAGAAAAGATAGCAAAATACATCCTCAAAAATAACTTTGACGTTATTACCTTACAAGAAGTTTGGCTTACCAAGGATGTTCATTACTTTGTACAAGCTCTTCAAAAATACAAGTATTGTGGACAAGAACATTTTTTTCTTAATCCCTCAGGACTTGTCACCTTCTTTAAGGGAGATCTTATTCATACCCATAGAAAAACGTTGCCTCTCCCCCCCATGCCAAACATCAGTGCTCACTTTGTAAAAAAAGGGTTTCTCCATACACAAATTTCTTGTTCTGGAAAAATATTTGATATTGTGAATACTCACTTCCAAGACTATAATAACTATAAGTCCCCAGAAAACTGTGCACACCTTTCTTCTTTACAAAAACGATTTAAAGATAGTAAAAGAGTGATCCTTGCAGGGGATTTTAATGTAGATAAACAGTTTATTCAAGAGAATAAAACATTTCCTTTCGCTCCAAAACAAAATACCTATTGTATGAAAAACCCTTACGCACAGGATATAGTCAGAGATATACAATTTGACTATGTTTTCTTTAAAGGTCTACGCGCCAAAAGATCTCAAGTTGTAAAGCAGATTTTTTCTGATCACTATGGCATTGCTGTAGACTTAGAATATCAGTAGAAAACTATTTATTCTCTTTTTGCTTTTCCTTTTCTATGACTGCATTCCTTCTTCAATCTCGCAGAGCCCCAGAAGAATTTTTAGCAAGAAATGGCATGCATAAGAATTATACTATTCTTGGTGATTTCTATGAAGAAAATTCTAATGCACATGGTGGAAAAGACTACCTTGTAAAAGAGTTGGAAAAACATCTCAAAAATTATCCCCCAGAAACAGAATACAAACACCTTAAAGATTATTCAGATGATTTGGAACGCATGGAGATATTCTCTGTTCTCCTTCCTTTAAGTTCTCACCCATATATTGCTTCAAAATATTTTCGTTACCGCGTTTATATTAAAAAACAAAAGTAGAAAACTATTTATAGAATCCACACTCCTAACCAGGTATGAGTGACTTTCTTCAATTTCCACAAAAGATTTCCAAAATGGAGGAATTTGGTATTATTGTATTTATTTTATGCCTTGCAATCTCCCTTGTAGATACGTACTGGGCGGTTTATCTCTATCAGTATACACACAGCGATATTTATGTAGGACTGATATCTACGCTCTTTACTGTTGTTTCTTTTATTAGTTTCCTTGTTCTTATTCCCCTTTTTGAGAATTATGATAATTCACGGCTGTACCAATGGAGTATTTTTCTTATGGGAATATGTTACATTCTTTTCCTCTTTACACAAAGCCTTTGGGTTATTGTTTTATTAGGAATTATATTGAGTATCCTTACTGTCATTCGGATCAATTGTTTTGGTATTATCCTTAAAGAGAACTCCAAAGGATCAGAGCTTGCAAAAAATGTGGGAATGACTTTTACCGTTATGAACTTAGGATGGCTTATTGGACCCTTAGTTGCTGCTGCTCTTGCGGAAGTTTATGGAATTCCCTTACTTTTTCTTCTTTCAGGTTTTTTTTGTTTGCTCGCTCTCTTTAGCTATAAGCTTTTACATATAGGAGTGAAGACAAAAATAGCTCCTTCCAGTCAGAAAGAGTTCTTTGCGGGAATTTTAAAATTTTTCAAAGATAAGCATCTTGTTCGTGCATATATTGTCTCTGGTGCTTCTCCTATTTGGTGGGCATTTGTTTACGTTTACATGCCCATATACATTCTTGAGCAAGGACTAGGAGTACAGTGGGTAGCATATTTTCTTTTTGCAGTGATTGTTCCTATACTTCTGCTGGAATATTATTTTAATGTGCTTGCAGATAGATTACGCTATAGAAAAACATTCCTTCGAGGGAATTTATTTTTAGCTTTAATCCTGGTTATTGCTTTCTTTATTTCAAACATTTATGTATTATTGGGCTTACTTGTTTTAGGAAGTGTAGGTATAGCACTTGTTGAACCTCCTGCCGAATCTTATTTCTTTCTTATCACCCCAAAAAAGGGTCTAGAAAGAAATTACAGCATTTACAATACTTCCTTAGATGTCTTTGCTATTTTAGGAAAACTTATTGTTGCAGGATCCCTTCTGATTCTTAGTTTTAAGTATTCCTTCCTTGTTCTTGCACTTTTCTTCTTGTTCTTCGCATGGGTCTCACTCTCTCTTAAGCAAGTCTCTGGGGCAAAGGATAAAAAGAGAGAAAAACTCTTTTAGGCTATGCATATTAAAGAAAGACTAGAAGATTTTTACGTTGAAGAAGTTTTAGATTTACACTTAGAAGATAAGGGAGAATATGGATATTTTACTTTAGAAAAGAGAAACTGGACCACATTGAAAGCCTTAGATGCACTCGCACAGGCTATGCATATTACTGTCAAACGATTTGCTGTTGCTGGACAAAAAGACAGAAAAGGCATTACCAAGCAATATGTTTCTGTGTATGGTGTGACCGAAGACAAAATTCGGCAAGTACGTATTAAAGATATGCGAGTTGAATTCTTAGGCTATGGAAAAAAAGCACTTTCCTTAGGACAATTACGAGGGAATAGATTTCGTATTACTGCACGCGCATTACACAAGCCATTACGAGAAATACACTCTATACCCAACTATTTTGATGAACAACGATTTGGAGGATACCGACCTAACTTGCATATCATTGGGAAAAAAATTCTTTTTGGAGAGTATGAAGAAGCGGTCAAACTGTATCTTTTGTATCCTTTCCAAGGAGAAACCCAAGATTATGTGACTGCACGAAAATGGATGGAAGAACATTGGGGAAATTGGCAAGTAGACAAATTCCCACGATATTTGTATAATGAACGAAAATTGATATCCTATCTTTCAACGCACCCAGGAGATTTTAAAGGCGCACTACAATCTTTGCCACGACAACTTTTTACTATGATGACACAATCTTACCAAAGTTATTTGTTTAATATTTCCCTTTCTCGCTATTTGAAAAAGAACTCGAAACAATATTGGGAAAGTAGCTATCCTTTGGGAAAGCTAACGTTTGTTGATAGCTACAAAGACATTGATTGGCCACTTGTTGGATATAAAAGTCAACTCTTAGGAGAAGTGAAAGATATTGTTGAAGAACTGATGAAAGAAGAGAACATTTGGTATGAGACATTTCACTGTGAAATTAGTGCATGCGCTTCTGAGGGACTTACAAGAAAAGCATTTGTGAAAGTAGAACAATTTTCTTTAGGCGCGTTCAAAGATGGTGTGCAAGAAGTCTCTTTCTTTCTCCCTAAAGGTGCATATGCGACTATTGTGATGAAGGCCTTAGAAAATTAAGGCTTATGAAGATAATTGGGATCCATGTAGAAAGGTTCCCAGATGTGCCCATCAAGATCTTCAAAAGCACCACTATACATAAAACCGAGATCTTGAATTTCACGTGCTTTTTTTGCACCTTCTTGAAGAGCTTTTTTCATCATTTCATCTACTTCTTTATTACTTTCTAAAGATAATGCAAGGAGAACTTCTGTGTATTTTTTTGCATCAGAGATTTCTTTCTTTGTAAATGTCTGAAAAAATCTTTCAGTAATAAGCATCACGGAAATGTTTTCCGAAACAATCATGGATGCTGCATTCTCATCTGTAAAATGAGGGTTATAGGTAAAACCTAAACTGGAGAAAAAATCCATTGATTTCTTTAGATCTTTTACTGGAAGATTGACAAAGATTTGTTTTACCATACATAAAAAATAGGAATAAAGTATATAAAGATTTTGAAAGAAAACAATTTTTGAATACATCAACTCCTTCCTAAAGAGGATAAGCAGTTTGTGCAACTCTTAGAGGAAGCTCTTCACGATCAAATTGTCTGTTTGTACCGTGCCCATCAGTCTTTTTTCCTGTTCGAAGAATAATGTGTTGTGCTTCTCTTCCAGCATAGGTACCTTCAAAGGTATAGCCGTCTAGTCTTACAGCATACACTCTCCCGTTAATAAGAGGTTTGCCATCAGAATCTGTAACTAGATCATCAATTGCCATAGAAGGTTTTTGTTCTCTTTTGTTATATAAAGGTTTGGTTGCATTATACTGCACACTTGAGGTTGCACAAGCCTTATATAGCTCTCGAGGGGGTTTTTGGACAGGCGGCAGCTCCACGCAGGACTTAAAAAGAGACTCTATCTCTTTATACAAGCATGATACAATTCAAAGAAAAGGCAGATAGCAAAAAAGATGTAGAAGGACTTCTGCACCCCATTGTCAAGCAATGGTTCTTCTCCAGATTTGAAGAGTTTTCAAACCCCCAATTATATGGTGTAACTGAAGTTCATGCACGTAATAATATTCTTGTGTCTGCAAGCACTGGAAGCGGAAAGACCCTCACTTCCTTTTTAGCTATTCTTAATGAGCTTGTTGATTGTGCAGAAAAAGGAATTCTTCAAGATAAAATCTATGCCGTTTATATCTCTCCTTTGAAGGCACTTAATCGAGATGTCTCTTTGAATCTTTTAGAACCACTAGAAGAAATGGAAAAACAATCTGGCAAAAAACTGGGTATCCGGGTTGCTGTACGAACAGGTGATACCACTGCAACTGAAAAGCAAAAAATGCTCAAAACACCTCCTCATATTCTTATCACCACACCGGAGTCATTAGCACTGCTTCTTTCCTCCCTAAAATTCTCTGAACACCTTAAACACGTTGAATGGACTATCATTGATGAAATTCATAGTATTGCAGATAGTAAGCGAGGTGTACATTTGTCTTTAAGTTTGGAACGTCTTCAAAGACTTTCGCAAGGTATGTGTAGAATTGGACTCTCTGCTACTGTCGCACCCCTTGAAGAAGTTGCAAAATTTCTTGTAGGAACAGAAAGAGATTGTAAAATTATTGATGCACAGTCTATGAAGAAATATGAACTTGAACTTCTCTCTCCAGTAGAAGATTTCGTAACAGAAAGCTATGCAACTATTGAAAAAAAGACCTATGAACTCTTAGACAAGCTTATTCATGAACATAAAACAACTCTTATTTTTACGAATACTCGCGCTGGAACAGAACGAGTTGTGCATCATCTCAAAGAAAGATTTCCTCATAAATATGAATCTTTAGATGAAGAAACAAAAGAAAAGAGTGACTTGATTGGAGCACATCATGGGTCTCTATCCAAAGAACATCGACTTATGGTGGAGAATAAACTGCGAGAAGGAAAGATGAAAGCCATTGTTTGTTCTACCTCACTTGAATTGGGAATAGATATAGGATATATCGACCTTGTCGTCTGTTTAGGGAGCCCAAAATCTGTTGCTCGTCTCCTCCAACGATTGGGGCGTTCAGGCCACCGCTTACATGATACTGTTAAAGGAAAAATTCTCGTACAGGATAGAGATGATCTTGTAGAATGTGCAGTGATGCTCAAGTTTGCAAAAGAAAAGAAAATGGATAGAATTCATATCCCTACAAATTGTCTTGATGTTCTTGCACAACAACTCTTTGGAATGGCTCTTGAAGAGGTCTGGGATGTGAAAGATATGTACAAAGCGGTGAAAAGTGCCTATTGTTATCGAGACCTCACTAAGAAAGATTTTGAAGAAGTACTGGATTATCTTGCAGGAAATTTTATTTCCTTAGAAGAGAGATATATTTATGCTCGTATTTGGTGGAATAAAGAAGAAGGAAAGGTTGGAAAGAAAGGGCGTATGTCCAGAACCATTTATATGACCAACATAGGGACCATTCCAGATCAGCAAGGAGTTATTGTCAAAGATCAAAGAGGAAATAAGATTGGAATGATTGATGAAGCTTTTCTTGAAAAACTTACCAAGGGAGATATTTTTGTTCTTGGAGGAAATACGTACCAATTTAATTTTGCTAGAGGAATGGTTGTACAGGTTATTCCTATGCCTGGAAGAAAACCTACAGTTCCCTCTTGGTTTTCTGATAGACTTCCCCTCTCTTATGATCTTGCAAATGGTATTGGAAATTTTCGCTTATTCATGGAAGAACGGTTTAAAAGAAAGCAAACAAAAAAGGAGATCCTTACATTCATTCATGAATACCTTTTTGTGGATTCCACTGCAGCAGAAGCGCTCTATAACTATTGTAAAGATCAACATGATTACATAGGAATGCCTACATCTAAGAAACTATTGATTGAACACTATAGAGATGATCAAATGAAAAATTATGTCGTGTTCCACGCATTGTATGGAAGACGAGTAAATGATGTCCTTTCTCGTGCAGTTGCTTTTGCCATTTCTCGATCTCAGCATAAAGATGTAGAAATTGGAATTAATGATAATGGTTTTTATATTTCTTATGACCGACATGTTGATGTTCCTAAAGCATTTTCTCTCGTTAAAAGTAAAGAATTACGTAAAGTTATAGAGTTAGCTGTTGATAAATCTGAAATTCTTAAACGAAGATTTAGACATTGTGCAGGAAGAGCATTTATGATACTTCGAACCTATGGAGGAATAAAAAGAAGAGTAGGAAAACAACAAGTGAGTTCGATGATTCTTTTGAATGCAGTACGACGTATTTCTGAAAATTTCTTTATATTACGAGAGACACGAAGAGAAGTACTTGAAGACCTTATGGATTATGACTCTGCACTAGAAGTGTTACAACACATTGAAGAAAAAAGAATCAAACTTGAAGAGATACAAACTTTCATCCCTTCCCCTTTTGCTTTGAACTTGGTTATGCAAGGCTACTCAGACATCTTACGACTAGAAGATAGGCAACAGTTCTTGCAACGTATGCATCAGATGGTCAAGGCAAAGATTGCACTTAAAAATAAATAGGAGCTTGGACTTACACCTTTATGCTTATCCACCCCAATATTGAAATCCGTGATCTTGGACTGTATTTAGTTAAAGAGAAGACTTTGATTATCAGTGATATCCATATTGGTTATGAAGAGTCACTTAACAGGCAAGGAATTCTTGTTCCACGAGTTTATTTTAAAGAGTTTCTCCTGCGTCTTTCAAAGATGCTCAACCATGTAGATCGAGTTGTTCTTAATGGAGATATTAAGCATGAGTTTGCTGGAATGAGTTCTACAGAATGGCAAGGAAGTAAGGAGTTGTTTGAAGTCATTACAGGAAAAGAAATAGTAGTTATTAAAGGAAACCATGACCCCATGCTGCCCTACGTGTTTACAAAAACAAAGATTGTTCCTTTTTTACGATTAGGAAATATTCTTATTGTTCATGGTGATGTTGTTTTGAAAGAAGAAAACCCTGATGTGATTATTATTGGGCATGAACACTGTGCCATTGGACTCAAAGAAGGAATGCGTATTGAACGCTTTAAATGTTTTCTCAAAGGGAAATATAATGCGAGTACTCTTATTGCTATGCCTTCTTGTAATTTAGCTACTGAAGGTACAGATATTGCACGTCATGAAAGACTTTCTCCTTACTTGCAACAGAATCTGAATACTTTTGAGGTGTTTATTGTTTCTGATCAGGTCTATGCCTTTGGAAAAGTGAAAGAACTACAATAAAAATTTCTCAATTTGACTCTTTGCTTTTTCTCTTCTCTTTTGATGCTCTGCTAGAATTTTATTTATTTTTTCAATAAGGATTGCTTTAATTTCTCCAGAAAGCATTTTCCCAGATTTATATTCTTGATAGATTTGCTTTAGGCGTTCATCATCTTCTTCAAAAAACATAAGCCATTGGTAGGAAACGTCAATATCTGGATTTCCACCTTTCTTCCTGTGTTCTTCTATTGTTGCTTGTCCCCCAGAGAAGGCATATTTATTGATTTTATTTTTTACTGTTTTAGGGTCATCTGTCGTATAAATTGCCGTATGTTCAGCTGAGGAAGACATTTTTCCATCTGTACTCATTCCTGCTAAACCCGGTAAAAACCTACATTGAATGGAAGCTGGCTTGTAATGGCCAAGTTTAGGAAGTACATCTCGTGTTACTCTAAAGTGTGGATCTTGATCAATAGCATGGGGAATGAGGCAAGGTATTTTTTTATTCTTCATTATAGAAGGAAGAAAGGCTGGAACTGCTTGCATTGCCGTGTAAAATATTGCACCGAGATTTTGATCATCTTTGAAACCAAAAGCACCTTTTGTTGTAGAAAATGTAATGTGTTTTGCAACCTTTACCCCTTCTTTGTACATTAAACCTGCATCACGAGTATCAATAAGGAATTTTGTTTTCTTGGGATCAAAACCCATTGCTATAACATCAAGCATATTGTCTTGTAAATAGGCTTGAGAGTCTTCCCAGCTGAGATCTTTCTTAAAAAGATATTTCTCTTCATCTGGAAATTGGAAGTATAATTCTACATCAAATGTATCTTGCAACCACTTGGTGAACATCCATGGGACCATGTGTCCAATGTGAACTTTTCCGCTTGGCGCTCTCCCAGTATAGAGATAAAATTTATTGCCTTTTTCATATTCATCTAGAACAAAGTTCATATCCCGATGCGCAAAGAATATTTTTCTTCTGAGAAAGTGATGGAGTTCACCAGTATGTTTTTCAATACGCTTGAGAACCTTTTCGTCAATTTTCGACACACCAAACTCTTGAATGAGTTTATCATAATCAATATTTCCTTTTACTTCCCAAGGAGTTACTGTGGTCATGTCTTGGAAGAAAGAAAAGAAGTTCTTAAAGATTTTGGTCTAGGCTTTCTTAGCTTCAGTGTACTTAAAACTTCCAAAATGAATTCTATTTCTTCCTGCCTCTTTTGCAGCATATAGTCTCTGGTCTGCAAGTTCAATAAGCTTTGAAGCTATTGCATCTATGGATTGTTCTCCCAATACAGATTGAGGAATTTCTACACAAGCGAGTCCCCCACTTATAGTTATTGTTCTCTCTTTGCTTTTGATATCCTTCTGTAAGACTTTGAGAGATCCTGCAGTCTTTTGAAGAGAAAGGATAAGTTCAGGACATTCCTGTGCTATATTTGCACGAATGATTTCCGAACGATCTTGTGCTTGTGAAAAGGAAAGTACTTGAGAGAAAATTACTGCAAGTTCTTCACCACCAATACGACAAATAATATCGCCAGGAGCAATACTTTGTCTTGCAACTTTTCCTGCTACTTTTAAAACTTCATCTCCCACAGGGTGGCCATAAGTGTCATTCACGAGTTTAAACTTGTCTAAGTCCAAATAAAGCAATGCGACTACTCCCCCTAGCCTTGAAATAAAGTCTATTTTTTCTGAAAGAGCAGTAGCAAAATACTCTTTGTTTCCTACGCCCATTAATGGATCATAATGCAGACGAGCTTTCATTTCATCTACTGTTGCTGCAAGTGTATCTTCCTTGCTATACTTTCTCCTATCTCTTTTTCTCGTAAAAATCCTTTTAAAACGAAGATAAAACTTTGCGGAATTATCCTCTAGAGTGGTTATTTTTCCTTCTAGTAACGCCAAATATCTCTCTGCTTGAGGAGGTGTGAGCTGCCCCAGGTCATAGCGGATCATTTTTGCTGTAACAACTTTTTCTGTTGTACGCCTTGCTAATGCTTTGAGAATGAGGGATTTTTGGTCCATAAGTGCTGTATATGGATTAATTACCCTTCCATGTTCCTTTAACAATAATTCACGAAGAGCTCGTATTCCTTTTCTAAGCTGAGTATTTCCTTGTTCAATATGTTCCACGAGTTTTTCTGAACCTTCTTTTTTTTCAATAATAATGGTCCCATCAAATCTATATACCTGCTGAAGAATATTTATTTCCTGTTCTACTATTTCCCTTTCTTCTTGAACTATTTCCCTTAGCTCTACAATGAGTTTTCTGACAAAGGCATTTATTTTTTCTTCTTTAGACTCTATTTCTCTCTCTTTATCTAAATCATCTAGTAAGAGCACCAATGCACGTTTTACTTGACCTTCTGGAAGAAGATCTGCATTCCTTCTTATTTCTAATACATCATTTTCTAACATTTTTATTGCTGTATCCCAATCTTGCGTTTCCTGTGAAACAATGCGATTTATATTTACACTATCCGTATCAGCCTCTGAAACATATCTTAAAGAAATAGTGAGATGTCTTTCTACATCTGCAACTAAAGAACGTATTTCTGGAACAAAAGATTCTCTTGGATAGGTAAGAAATGCTTCCATTTTGTCCACAAGAAGAAGCCCAAGCCTTTCATGCCTTAGAAAAAGTTTCCAACGATATTCAAAATCTCTAATAAGAAGATACTCCTTATCTTGAAGACTGATTGTTCTTTTAATGAAGTCAATAAACTCCTGCGCCATTTCCTCATTCTTAGTCTAAAGGAGTTATTAAGCTTACGTTTTCTGTTAATGGGGATATAAAAAAGCTTTTAAATCGCCGGAAATTACGCAGATCCATGGCAGAAATAATAGGAGACTATAGTGCTTCTGAAGTGGAAAAGAAATGGAGATCCTACTGGGAAAAGAAAGGAACGTACAAGTTCCATCCTGGGCAGAAAGGAAAGATCTATGCAATAGATACTCCTCCGCCAACTGTTTCTGGAAAGATGCATATAGGCCATGCTTTTTCTTATAGCCAACAAGATTTTGTTGCACGATATCACCGAATGAAAGGAGAAAATGTGTTCTATCCTTTTGGAACAGATGATAATGGGCTACCTACTGAGAAACTTGTTGAAAAATTAAAAAATGTTAAATCCACGAAAATGAGTAGACCCGAGTTTGTTGCACTTTGTGAGAAAACAATTACAGAAATTAAACCAGATTTTATTAATGACTGGAAAATTATTGGTATGAGTTGTGATTTCTCCGAAGCCTACTCTACCATTGATCATCATTGTATCAAAACATCACAAAAATCGTTTATTGATCTCTATAAGAAGAGTTTAGTCTATCAACATACTGCTCCAAGCATGTGGTGTGTGCAATGTCAAACGGCAATTGCACAGGCAGAACTTGAAGATAAAGAGTTTGACTCTAGTTTTAATGAAGTTGCATTTTCTTTAGAAAATGGAGAAAAAGTAGTTATAGCAACGACACGACCAGAACTGCTTGCTGCATGTGTATGCATACATATCCACCCAGAGGATAAAAGATACTCCCAACTTATTGGGAAACATGCAATTGTACCTTTATTTCACCAAAAAGTCCCGATTTTTGCGGACCCTTCTGCGAATCCAGAAAAGGGTACAGGGATTCTTATGATTTGTAGTTATGGAGATAAATATGATGTTGAAGCAGTGAACAAAAGAAAACTTGCCCCTAGAATTGTTTTTACTTCTGATGGGAAACTGAATGCTCTTGCAGGAAAGTATGAAGGCCTAGCTATTAAAGATGCACGAAAAGAAATTCTTGGAGACCTTGAGAAAGAAAAACTCCTCCTTTCAAAAAAAAATATCAAACATGCGGTGAATGTACATGAACGTTGTGGAACCGAGATTGAATTCCTTAGTTCAACACAATGGTTTATTAAAGTTCTTGAGAATAAACAAACGTTTATTGATGCGGGCAAAAAAATTACTTGGTATCCTGCATTTATGCGTACACGGTATGAACATTGGGTAGAAGGGCTAGGTTGGGACTGGTGTATTTCCCGACAAAGACATTTTGGTGTTCCTTTTCCTGTATGGACTTGTACAAAATGTAAAAAACTTGTTCTTGCTGAAGAAAAAGATCTCCCTGTTGATCCACTTACTGATATGCCCAAGAAAAAATGTTCTTGTGGCTCTTCTACTTTTGAAGGTGAAAAAGATGTTATGGATACTTGGGCAACATCAAGCGTTACACCAGAGATTATTTTAAACTGGGTTGAAGATAAAGGACATGACACATCTATGAAGATGGCTCCATGTAGCCTTCGACCACAGGCGCATGACATTATCCGAACATGGGCATTCTATACCATTGTGAAAAGTATCTACCATACAAACGATATTCCTTGGAAAGAGATTGTCATTTCTGGACATGTGCTTGACCCGAAAGGAGAAGCAATGCACAAATCTAAAGGGAACACTGTTGAGCCTGCAGTTGTTCTTGCAAAATATCCTGCTGATGCACTTCGCTTCTGGGCTGCTGGTTCTAAGTTAGGAGATGATTTACGGTACTTAGAAAAAGACCTGCTTACAGGACAGAAAACCGTCACCAAATTATGGAATGCTGCAAAGTTTACTTTCCCGCACTTGGAAGATTACAAAGCAAAACCTAAACAACTAGAATCCTTTGATCGGTGGATTCTTTCTAAATTACAAAGACTGATTCAAGACTGTACGAATAACTTTGAGATCTATGAATATTCACGAGTCAAGGGAGATACGGAAAAATTCTTTTGGATTACGTTCTGCGACCTTTATTTAGAAGTTGTCAAAGACAGACTCTACAAACCAGAAGAAAGAGGTAAAGAAGCAAGACAGTCCGGACAGTATGCTCTTTCTGAAACATTTCTGACAGTATTAAAACTCTTCGCACCTATTATGCCTTATGTAACGGAAGAAATTTATCATGCACACTATGCTTCTTTAGAAAAGAAAGAATCTATTCACCTTAGCTCTTGGCCTGTATCTTCTGCTTCTTTAGTTGATGAACATGTAGAAAAAATTGGAGATCAGCTTGTGGAGATTATCTCTGAAGTACGAAAAGCAAAATCTGTGAAAAGTTTGTCCTTAAAAGAACCAGTAAAAATTCTTACCCTTCCTCTTTTGGAGAAAGATGTCGCAGAATTCCTTGAAGACCTTAAAGCGGTCACTAAAGCAGAGAAAATTACTTTTGGTAAAACACTAGAAATACAGCTCTAGCAAACACTTAAATAGAATCATTTATTTAGAAAATCATACTCTATGGGCATTAATACAAAAGAAAAACAGAAACTGAAACGCTTTATTCGAAGCCTTGAAAAGATTCGGGGAAGACATACAGAACTTGTTTCTGTATACGTGCCTGCAGGTTATGAAATGATTAAGATCATTCAACACTTGCAACAAGAACAAGGTACTGCGTCAAACATTAAAGATAAAACGACACAGCAGCATGTTATTGATTCCTTAGAAAGAATGATTCGGCACTTGCGCTTGTATAAAAAAACACCAGATAATGGCCTTGCAATTTTTTCAGGAAATGTCTCTGATAAAGAAGGAAAGGCAGACATTCAAGTTTTTAGTATTGAGCCACCACTGCCTTTGCGTATGCGACTTTACAGATGTGACCAGACCTTTGTTTTAGATATCCTTGCAGATATGTCGGACATTAAAGAAACCTTTGGACTGATTGTTTTGGATAAGAGAGAAGCAAATATTGGCCTTCTTCGAGGAACACAAATTCAAGAACTGACTGATATGACTTCTGCTGTTCCAGGAAAAACACGAGCTGGAGGACAATGTTTGCACCCAGATACGGCTGTGCTTTTGGATGATGGGCAGTGGGTGCCTCTGCATGATCTCCATAAGGGCGATCACGTCTCTAGCTGGGATTTTTCTACAAAGAAGTTTATTTCCTCGGAAGTACTGGATGTGTGGAATGTTGTAAAGAATAAAATCTATAAGATTAGTGTCGTTGAAGAAATCATCGCATCTGGGGACCATGTTTTCTTTCTTTATGATGGTACACAAAAAGCTGCAGAAGAACTCAGCGAGGGTATGCTTCTGCTTAATGAAGATGGAGAAGGAAGCCCGATTAGAAAAATCATTATTGAAGAAAAAGAGATTCAATTGATTGATATCAAAGTTGCGAATGAAAATTTTGTTGCAGAAGGACTGGTTGTTCACAATTCTGCGCAACGTTTTGCACGTATTAGAGAAGAAGCAACAAAAGAGTTTTTTAATAGGATTGGTGAAGCATCAAATAAAGCCTTTTTAGAATTGAAAGAATTGAAGGGTATTCTTGTTGGTGGCCCAGGTATGACGAAGAACAGTTTCCTCACTGAGGGATTTCTTAATGAACAGTTGAACAGAAAAGTCATTAGTATTCAAGATTTAAGTTATACTGGAGAGTTTGGATTACGAGAACTAGTAGAAAAGAGTAAAGATGTTCTTGCAAAAGAAGCTATTACCGAAGAAAGGGATATTATGAATAAATTCTTTAAACTGCTTGCTACAGAACCAAATAAAGTCGCCTATGGTGAGACTGAAGTAAATAGAGCACTTGAAATGGGAGCTGTAGAAAAACTTCTTATCTCTGAAACCTTGGATGATGATAAGGCAGACATGTATGAACAAAAGGCTGATGCTTCTGGAGCAGAATTTGCAGTGATTAGTACGGATACGAGCGAAGGAGAACAACTTCGAGATATAGGAAAAGTTGCAGCGATTTTACGTTTTGCAATGAACTAAGGTTTTTCCTTTGTTTTTAAGAAATATTTCTCTTCATCAAATCCACACCTTCCTTCTATATCAAAACCACGATCAAGTCCACCCCAGTTCAAAAGAAGAGCTGAAGGTTTTTTAGGATCTTGAATATAAATACCTAAGGGACAGTTCCCTTCCCACTCACCCTTGCTTTCTAACCAAGAGACCATCTCTTCCAAAGCTTGTTGATTTTCCTGAAATAGGGCTAATAAAAAAGGATGCTTTTTTGCTTCTTCAGCTGAAGGAATGCCCTCTCCTATTATTCCTCCCTCCATGCTCTGTATTTCCCTTTCTGTGTAGTCTCTTCTTGAAAGAATTTTCGTTACATATATTGCGTAGGTTTTTTCTGGACAGTCTATAGGATGGAGTAAACAAAACTCGGAATCGTGTAGTTGACCATACTCTGAAGGCAGGATAGAAATAACATCTCCTAGGACTGTGCGCTCAAGGTAACTTGCCTTAATACTTCTCCAAGGAAAATTCGCTGTTACTTTAAACTGGCCTTGATACCAAACAATAGCTGAACTCGTATCAAAACTTCCTGTTATCCCTGGATAAAATTGTTTTACTTCTGCTATCTCTGGAAGAGTCATTGGAGGTTCAACAAGTGTTTCAATTCCTTTTAGACCAGGGAGCACTGCTACTTGAGTAAAATAGTCATATACATCCATACGAAAAGTAATTTTTGACCTTCTTTTAAGACTTCCGTCTAGACATTTACTCCCCAGTAATGACTTCTTATTCTTTATCATCAGAAACTTTTTAAATGTGGCTTTGCTCAAGGGGCTTATGCAGGATATCAAGAACAAGCTAGAGGCAGTGCTCTTTATTACAGGTAAATCTATGACTGTAGATGAAATGGCACAGTTCTGTAATATTGGAAGTGTGGGTGCTGTGAAAGATGCTATTCTTGCATTGCAAAAAGATTTTGTCAATAGACCCGGGAGTCTTGAGGTTACGGAAGAAGAAGGAAAATATAGGTTGAATATCAAAAGGGAATATACTCACCTTTCTACAAAGCTTCTTTCCGCAGCAGACCTTGATGTGCCTACACAAGCAACACTTGCACTTATCGCCTATAAACAGCCAGTTCTTCAAGCTGAAGTTATCAAGATGCGAGGGAATACAGCATATGACCATATTCACGCATTGAAAGCAATGGAATTTATTATCTCTGAAAAGAGCGGGAGAACCCGAAGTTTAAAACTTGGAGCAAAGTTTTTTGACTACTTTGATGTTGTTGAAGATCAATTTAAACAAAAATTACAAGAAACATTTGAAAAACAAGAAAAACTGATTCCAGATACTAAAAGTGAAGAAAAAGTTGCTGCACCTGTTGTAGAAAAGGTTACTGAAGAGAAAATAGCTGAACCTATCCCACCCATTGTCCTTAAGGAAAAGAAAAAGAAGAGTGTAAACCTAACTGAAAAAACTCGTGTTGTTACGGATACTACACTTGAAGTGGAAAGAACTCCAAAGGAAATTCTTATGCGTATTGATGCAGATGACTTTGGATCTAAGTGTTAAGCTATGGAACTCAAAAAAGACAAAATTATTCTGTTCTTAATTTTCTTACTTGCTTTTGGATTTCGTTTATTCTTTTTGTTTCGTATTCCTTTTTTTAGTAGTGATGATGCGTACTTTAACTTTCGACATGCAAAATATATCCTTTCGCACTATCTTCCTTTATTATATGACCCCCAGAGTTATGGGGGAAACCCTATTCTTAATACGCACGTATTCCACTATTTTCTAGCACTTTTTGACATAGTCTTCTCTGATTTTATTGTGTATAAAATTCTTCCTTGCTTTATTGCAAGTTTAATTGTGATTATTATTTATTACCTTGTGAGAGAAATTACAGAGGATGAATCTGCAGCCCTTTTTGGAGCTTTACTTGCAGCATTTATTCCAACCTATATTCAAAGCACACTGAATCAAGTATCTGTTTTAAGCTTGTTTATACCACTCTTTCTTCTTACTCTTTATTTTTTCCTTGATATTCGAAAGACACAAAAGTGGTTTTTGTATCTCTCGGTTATTTTGATTCTGTTAGACCCCCTTAATTTACTGATGCTCTTTACCCTCCTGATTTTTGGTCTGCTTATGATTACTCACTCCTATCGTTTACGTATAGAAGAAAAAGAAGGAATTGGATTGTTTCTTACTTTTTTCATTTTAGTTAATTTAATTCTCTATAAATCGCTCTACCAGGAACAAGGACTTGCAGCAATATGGCAGAATTTCCCTTTAGAACTCTATGGCCAAGTTTTCCAAAACTTCGACCTTTTTACTACCATTGGAATTATTGGAGTTGTTCCTTTAATTTTGGGAATTGTTGGTTTTATTGTTTATAAAGAGAAAAATAGAACTATCTTGTTACTCCAAGCAGCCCTCCTTGCAGATTTTAGTCTACTTTTTCTTCGCTTAATTCCGTTTTTAGAAGGAATCCTTTTTATGGCAATTATCTTCTGTATTACTGCAAGTATTGCTGTTGACCGATTCATACGCTATATACGTATAACAAAGATTGCACGATCCGAAAAATTGATCCTTTCTATTTTTATTATTCTCTCTGTGATTACCTTGGTCATTCCATCTACACTTGCGGCATTAGACGTTATTAATACAGGAGTTGTACAAGATGAAATTGATGCTATGCAATGGCTAAAGTTTAATACCCCTCACTCTTCGGTGGTTTTAGGGAATGTCTATGAGGGCAACCTTATTATAGCCCTAGCTGATCGTACAAATGTTTGGGATACGCAATTTTTTCATGCAGAGGATAGAATTGCTGATATTGAAACCATTTATACAACAGAATCCATTATAAAAGCAAAAAAGGCTATTGATATTTATGGAATTAACTATATTTATTTTTCAGAAAAGACAAAGGAGTTTTATGGAGTAGATTCTCTTCCTTATACAAGTGATGAGAATTGCTTCAAAGAAGTGTATACTAATGCATTTGCAACTATTTACAAAGTGGTATGTTAAGTACATATTGTTCGCACTCTGTTGTGTACTTCTTTTAGTTGTGCCTCTCTTTAAAGGGCCTTGGGTTGGGAGTGAATCTCTCTTAGACTATAGACTTGCACAGGATCCTTCATGGTATGATCCCTTGAGCACAGGAGGAAGATTTGCAGCATACTCTTGGGGAACTGCTCTTGTTCTTAGTGCTGCGCCAGAAATTTTGGTTCTGATCCTCCCTTTTCTCCTGGGCTTATTGAGTTTTCTGCTTTTTAGAAAGATCGTTTCTCGATACTCACAAGATGAATGTTTCCTAAACATTAGCTCTTTATTTTTAATTTTATCTCCTGCATTTCTTTATATCTTTAGTTTTACTAATCACTTGTTCATTGCTTTTTTCTTAAGCCTTAGTGGATTCTATTTCTTTACACAAAAACAAAGGAAATGGCTTTGCATCCCCATTCTTGCTCTTCTTCCACTGTTCAATATTATTATCACTGCATTGCTGCTTATTCTTCTCTTCTTCTATAGCTTCTTTGCAAAAAAAGACCGAAGAAAACTCTTTACTCTTCTTTTCTTTACTGCAGTAGTAAGCTCAGTTCTATACTATAGCTACATCATCTATCATACAGGATACCCTCATCTCCTCCCTATGGAAACTGTAGAAAACTTTCCCCTTTTCCAGAAAATCTTTTTTGATCTTGGAAGCTCTTATGGCCTAGGCGTATTTCTTACTCTTCTTGCAGGAATGGGTATTGGTATGGTTTGGAGCGAAAAATACACCCACCTGTTTTCTTTCTTTGCTATTCTTTTTCTTTTGATAAGTAGCTTCTTTTTTCCAGAAAGTTTGCTCTTCCTTTCTCTTTTCTTAATCTTCTTTGCAACAAGCGGTTTTATCTCGCTCATGAATATGCGCTGGGAGAGTCGACAGTATAAAAACTTCATCCTTCTTATTTTGTTATCTGGATTAGTCTTCTCTAGCTTGTCCCAAATGACTCGTCTTGTAAACTCCCAACCAGATGATGCAGCTCTTGAAGCGATACAATTCCTATCTGAACAAAAACAGGGAGTGGTCTTTAGTGACTATAGCAGAGGTGTTTGGATTAATGCTGCTGGAGATGAAAATGTGCTTGATGAAAACTATCTCTTTGTCCCGGATGCAGAAGAACGGTATAGGGATAGCACTACCCTTTTCTACTCAAGGGAACTTGCAAACACTACCCTACTCTTTGACAAATACAACATTAGTTATATTTGGATAGATGATGAAATGAAAACAAAAATTTGGGATTATGATACTGAGGGACTCCTTTTTATCCTCAAATATACTGAAGAATATAGTCTCATTTATCGTAAAAATGGAGTTGAAATATGGAGTGTGAAAAATGATTGAATGGCTCATTTTATTCTTTTCATTTACCACATTGTATTTAGGAATATTCTGGCTTCATGTTATTTCTCTTAAAGAAAAAGAAGAAATCAGAGACATACAGCACTTTCCTTTCGTCAGTCTTGTTGTTCCCGCACGAAATGAAGAGAAAGGCCTATTCAAGACTGTGCACTCCCTTACCGCTTTAGATTATCCTAAAGATAAAATTGAAATCATTATTGTTGATCATGAATCTAGGGATAAGACTTCTGAGATTGCACAGCAACTAATTGCACAGCATCCTCATTCAAAAATTATTTTGGTTTTTAAAAAACACTTGGCAGGAGAACTGAAAGCAGACTCCTTCAATGAAGGATTAGCTCATGCACATGGTGAGTTTGTTGGTTGTGTTGATGGAGATACTGTGGTTATGCGCAATTGCCTCAAAGAAATGGTCCCTCTCTTTGCAGATACTTCTGTTGGTGCAGTGATAAGTACTATAAAGGTCCATCAACCTAAAAATCTCTTTGAAAGAATTCAACACCTGGAGTATATTTTTGCAACTTTTACACGAGGACTTATGTCCAAAATTGATACTCTCCATGTCACCCCTGGAGCATTGAGTCTTTATAGAAAAAAACTCTTTGATCAGTACGGTGGATTTGATACAAAAAACATTACTGAAGATTTGGAAATGGCTATGCGCCTTCGATATCATGGGTATAAAATTAAACTTGCAAGAAACAGTATTACTTATACGAAAGTTCCAAATAGCTTAACTACTCATTGGAACCAAAGAGTTCGATGGTTTAGAGGATTTATTTATAATACCTACAAATATCGGAATATGTTGTTCAAGAAAAAATATGATCTTATTGGAACTTTTCAGTACCCAGTCAATGTTTTATCTATTGCTACTGTTATTATTATGTTTCTCCTTGGGGCATATGAACTCTTTCGAAGAATCTTTTCTGAGGTAAATAAATTTCATGCTATTGGAATGGAATACTTTCGTATAGATTTTACTCAGCTTCCCAGTCTTAAACATCTCCTTTTACAAATGAATATGCTCATGTTCTTTCCGGTGGTAATAGGTTTGCTCCTAGGTTTACTTTTCTATCATTTGGCACACAAAAGTTTAAAAGAGAAATGGAAATATCCTTTTGCATTAGTGAGTTACCTGACCATATATCCGATCTTACGATCTTTTCATTGGATGGTTGCTTTTTATAAGGAAACATTTCGAACAAAAAATAAATGGAAATAAACTATGACACTGCCTAAACACATCTTTGTTACCAGTTTAGCTATTACTCTTGTTGTTTTCCTTGCAGGACTTCTTTTAGGATGGTATATGGATAGTTATCGTACCACGGATGTTCTTAAAGACTTACGATCAAATGAACTAGACACAGAAAGCTACCTTGTTGAACAAGCCTTTTGGGATAGTTATGGAGGAGAAGACTGTAGCTTTGCAGATGACAGACTTAATTCTATTTCTGTGCAACTTGCAGAACTAGGGTTTTACTTAAATAGTTACCAAAAAAAGAATATTTTTCAAGAAGATGAATTCCAATACTTGGCACGAAGATATTTCTTGATTGAGATTAAAGGATATATTCTCTACAATGAACTCAAAGAAAGCTGTGATGTTGATAATGATGTTATTCTTTATTTCTATGGGGCAGATGATTCTGATTCTGAAAGTCAAGGATATGTTCTTGATCAGATTGTTGATAGAAGCAATGGAACAGTAGATATTTTCTCTATAAACAAGGACTTTGCAGGTGATCAAGCTATAGAAACACTAAAATTGTACTATAATATTACAGTAACCCCAACAGTTATAATCAATGGGAATATTACACGAGAAGGATATGTCAGCTACTCAGAAATTCAAGAACTCTTGGACCAATAATGCTCTTACATACATTCTTCTTTGGACTTTTGCATTAAGTATTTTTCTTCTTGGACACATGCTCTTTTTAGGCTGTGATTTCTCTGCGTATGTCTTAAATGCGCAGTTTTTTTTAGGGCAAGGTAGTTTCTTTGAAATTTATAGAGCCCCACTGATGAGTGTTCTACCTGCAACGTTTAGTCTTTTTGGTTGGAAAGCTGCTGAGTATTTTTATATTCTTTTTACTGCATGCCTTTTCTTTTATTCTTCT
>JAHFJQ010000047.1 GCA_023245755.1 archaeon
ATTATGACAAACATTAAACTTTTCTTTAAACCTCTCTTTAAAATGTTTATTGAAGTCTATTCTTCTTTGCATGGTGAGGGATATTAACCACCCCATAAAGAAAAAGCAACTCTTACGAAACTGTATAGCGAAAGATATAAAAAGGTATTTTTCTTTATTGTCTATATGACCGCTAAGAAAGACAAACCTTTAGGAATAAAAATCCTAAGTATTTTGTATTTTTGTGGAGCAGTTTTTATGCTTCTTGTTGGGATTCTCTCCTTAGTTTCATCTTATTACTTAGCTCATCATCCTACCGAAGTAGAGAGTGCATTTACTGCTGATGAATTAGCCCAAATTGGGTCTGTAAGTACTCTAGTACCTTTCTTCATACTACTAGGAATATTTTGTATACTTATTGCAGTTTTAGATCTCTTCCTTGGACTAGGCTTTTGGAAAGGCCAGAAATGGGCAAGAATCGCTACCCTTATTCTTTCTGCTTTGGGCATCATCTATGCTCTTGTTGGAATCTTTTTTTCTCTCAGTGATGTATATGCAATTTTTATAAACATTCTTAGCATAGCAATTGATGCAATTCTCATTTGGTATTTAATGAGAAAGAATGTGGTTCTTTATTTTACAAAGAAAAAAGATTAATTGTTCATCCCAGACATACCAAGAACCATTTTTAGTCCTTTAAAACTTCTTTTAACATCCCTTATATTTCTTAGTTTTGATGCTCGTTTAAAGATATATCTTGGACGTAAGTAAAACTTTCTAAATGCAAGGCGTTGCATCTTTTGTAGTTCTTCTACACTAGAATAACCCTTTACAAGAAATACTGGAGCAAAAATATGATAATCCTTAAAATTTTTGTCTAACGTTCCCCATTTATCAGCTGTATCCCAAAGTTCTGTACCCGGAAAGGGAGTAGCAATAGAAAACTGAGCATAATCTGGATCAAGTTCAATTGCAAAGTCAATTGTTTTTTTTCCTTGCTCGGGTGTTTCTCCTGGGAGACCAAGAATAAAAGAGCCACGTATTTCCATACCAGATTTTTTAACCATAGCAACACCTTTACGGATCATGTCTAAAGTTGTTTTCTTTTTAATATTATCAAGCATATCTTGATTTCCAGATTCAATACCAAAGAACATATTCCAGCATCCAGCTTTTGCCATTGCAGTAACAATTTCTTCATTAATAAGGTCTAAACGAGACTCACAACTCCATGCAATTTTAATATGTTCTGTTTCTAATGCTTTACAAAAATCTAAGACCCATTGTTTATTCATGGTAAATATATCATCCCAAAAAGCAACTTCCTGGACATTATATTTTTCTTTAAGATGCTTTAACTCTGCAATGACATTTTCCACACTTCGTTGTCTGTATTTTCCATTTGCAGAAGCACAAAAGGTACATGTATATGGACATCCCCTTGTTGTCATCATCTGAAATACATTCTCAGAAATTCTATAGTTATTCGGAAGAGAATTATATTTCTTCATATCCAGTAAATGCCGTGCAGGGAAAGGAAAAGTATTCAAATCCCGCACCATAGTACCTTCAATAATTTTTTGTTCTAAGAAAATCTTTGGATCTGCAGCAATATCTCTAAAGGTGAGTTCTGCTTCTCCTTTAATAACAATATCACAGCCAGTATCTCGTAAAGTATCTTCAGGCATTTTTGTTGGATGAGGGCCACCAATAACAACAAGAGTTTGAGGAGCAGCTTCTTTAATCGCCTTGGTAATCTCTACAGCTCTATCAATGAGAATAGTTACAGCAGCTAAACCAACAATTTCTGGCTTCCAGTTCACCACTTCATGTACAACATCCTGCTGTGTCTGTTTATATGTAGGACAGTCCATAATACGCACTTCATGTCCAGCTTCTTCAAGAACTGCAGCAATATAACAAAGCCCTAAAGGAGGAAGATGACCACCAATATCTTCACCAACATTATTATTATATCTCTCCTTCATAGAATACGGAGGAAAAATCAAGAGTATTTTCATATATTCTTTTTCCTTTCAAAGGTTTATATGATTTGTGGGTCTCTACTTTTAGAGACAAAGAAACTATTCCTAAAGGTAGAATCATTACTTATAAAGGGTAAAATATATAAATCCCGCCCCATCGAAAATTCTTATGATTAATGGACCCAAGATAAATTTACTTGATAGAAAAAATAGAGATGGGCTATATGCTAAAGTCCAAAAAAGGTACCGTACCATTTCAGCATCTTTCTCCAAAAGAAAAGAAAGAGCAAATGCCATTAAGAGACTTCTTGGGACAGATCCCCAAAGATCCAAATTGAGTTATGGCCATAGAGAGTATATTTTAGAAACACCAGAAATCAAAGGCCACAGAGTAGGGATAGAAATTACCGGAATTCAGTTCCCATCAATAAATAGAAAAGTAGATCACCTTTTATATAATCTTTTTAGCCTATCTCTAACCAAAAGGGATCTTGAAGGAGCTGAAAGAGAAAGAGTGACAAGATTGCTTTTAAAATATCCTTCTACATTTTATGGAATGTATTCTTCTGCTTTAGAGGACTTAGTTTTTTCAGCATATCCAGAAACAACACCTTATTGTTTTCCATCCCCATTGGAATACCCTAAAGGGATACAAAGATACACAGTGCAGTTTAAAGCAGACAATATCGCTCAAGCAAATATTTCAGCAAGAAGAGTTATTGCTAGTTATAATAGAGTCCATGATATTTTTGATGCACTTATTCTTGAAATGGATACAAATAATGGCATTATTCCAGTGGAAAAGCTCCATAACTATGTAGAAAAGATTATTTCTAGAAGAAATGTAGAATCATCTGTCTCAAGAGACTCTTTAGAAAATTCCACAACGTTTGGTACAACACATTCTTTAGTTCCAGTAGCTTTCGAATGGAAAGACTTTATTCCTTTTTATGGTTCTGCTTACAGATTTAAAAGAAGACAATCAAAATGGGTATCATCTGATACGGAAACGGAGTTTGCATATTCTGTTTATAGTTCGGTAACTAATGGAGTCCTATATCCTTTAGGAATGTATTGTCTTCTCCAAAATATAAGCTAAGATTTAAGAGGTAAAACCAAGAACAAAACGCGCACCCTTTGCATATCGTTTTACATCTTCGACAGATCGAATCTTTTTCATCCTTCCAAGAATATATTTTGGCCGTAAATAGAATTTTCGGAATGCTTTTTTCTCTAATTTCATCAATTGTTCCTTATTCTTATAGCCATAAGGCAAAAACACAGGCTCCCATATGGTATATTTATCAAAATTAGACTTATCTAAAGTTCCCCATTGATCAGCTGTATCCCAAAGCTTGGTCCCAGGAAAAGGAGTATTAATACAAAACTGTGCATAATCGGGATCAAGTTCAATTGCAAAGTCAATAGTCTGTTCTCCAAGCTCAGGCGTTTCTCCAGGTAACCCAATAATAAACGATGCACGAATCTCAATACCTGCAGCCTTAGTCCATTTCACTGCATCCCTAATTTGTTGTACTTTTAATCGTTTGTTAATATTATCTAATAGTTGTTGATTTCCAGTTTCAATCCCATAGAAAATATTCCAGCATCCAGCTTTTGCCATTTTAGCTAAAATTTTTTCATTCACACAATCAGCACGTGCATAGCAGGTCCAGGTCACATCAACGCCCTGTGCAATCATTTCATCACACACATCTTCTGTCCATTTTTTATTAATAGTAAACAAATCATCCCAAAAGGAAATTTCTTTTGCACCATATTTCTCTACAAGATGTTTAATTTCTTCCACAGTCTTCTTTGGTGAACGTGCTCGAAATTTATTCCCAAAAATAGCAGGATTAGAGCAGAAATCACAAGAAAAAACACAGCCTCGAATAGCAAGCATATGTGCACTTGGAAGTCGTTTATATTGATTTGGAAGAGGTATATACTTCTCCATAGGCAATAAATCTCTTGCTGCAAAAGGCAAGTCATCTAAGTTAGGAATATCAGCCCGAGCCTTATTCTTTGTCACTTCACTATGAATCTTAAAGGCAGTGCCATCAATACTCAAAAGGAATTCTTTATTTTCTAAGAATTCTTTTTTGCTTCTGGAGGCTTCAAACTTCTCAAGAATATCCATAAGGGTAAGCTCTCCCTCCCCATAGACCACAAGATCAAAACAATCATTCTCTTCAAGAATCTTAAACGTATGTATAGTTGCATGATGCCCACCAAGAACAATCAACGCTTCAGGAAAACGTTCTCGAAAAGCTTTCGCACATTCTGTAGAACGATTAAACACAGAAGTAATAGCAGTCAGACATACAACTTTAGGGGGATCTTTTTCTGCGATTTTAATCAGATCTTCATTTGTATAGTCATAAACAAGAGAATCAACCAACCCAACGGTTCTTCCTTTCTCCCTTACATAAGCAGCTAAGGCAGCTAAACCCAGAGGAGGAAGATGACCACCTGCATTTCCTACAGATTTCCCATATCGTTCATCAACAGAAAGGGGCGGGCTTACAAATAAGATATCCATAGAAAAAGAGCAGAATTCTGAATTTATAACCTTTATTGATCTTGTTCTCTTACTAAAACCAAGTCTTCTTCTGTAAGATTATAGACATAAATACTATATCCAATACGTTCAATAGGTTCTTGATCACGTAACCAGGCATAACAATCCATATCTATTTCTTGTATTCCTTCATACCAAAATCTTCCCCCATAAAGACTATCAACACTCACTGCAAGTATTCCTGCTGTAGGTTCACAACCTAGTTTCTCATACGTTATATTCCTATACTCTGGATGTTCAAACCCTGCATAGCGTAATTGTACAAAAGAAATATTTTTTTCTTGCAAATATGCACCTAAATTCACCAAATCTTGTCCTAAGTCAATACTATCATCAATGACAAAGTGAGGAGCATCTTCAGGAGAAAGAAAACCATTAAAATATGCGATATAGGAAGGTGCAAACAACAAAGTACCTAAGATATACACAGAAACTAAACTAGTAATAAGGATAGGCAAGACTTTATTATCATATTTCTTAAACTGAAAAATTTTTGCAACAAACACAAGCAAAAAGAAATGAATAAGCAAGGTATGCCTCAAACCCAGATTCAATTTCATAAGAAAAGAGGTAATAAATAAGAAGATAACAATAGGCAAAAGAAGAGTACACTCATCCTTCCACTCTCGTGCTTTCAGATACAGAAAAAGAAAGACACTAAAAGTTAATAATAATAGCAAAGGCAGAGGAGTCTTAACAAAATACTCAAAGAAATAATAATACCATACACCATGACTAGAATATTCTCCTAAGAAATACTGGGAATGCCCATCAACGGTATGCCTAAACTGCGCGGCATACGCCGTAAAGCTTGCTTCTCCAGGAACAGGGACATTTTTCAGCATAAAGGCAAGTGTTTTCTGTAAGAAAACCGTATCTGTAAATTCTTCTGTAAGAACCTGCAGTCGTTCATCAGTACGAAATTCTAAAGATTGTGCATAGAAAGGATTGCTTTGATCATAAATGGGGTGGATATCTCGTATATTAATCAATGCAAAAACAAGAAAAGCAATACAAGAAACAAAGAAAAAATGTTTAAGGAGAGTTTTCAAAGAAAATCCGTTATAGAGAGTATAAATGGCAACATAAATGGGAAGGGCAAATAAGGCAGTACTTTTTGAGGCAATTGCCAAGCCAAAAAATAAGCCCCACAAAAAGAAAGGCATTTTTTTTGTAGTTTTCAAATATTTCCAAAGGTAATAACAAGACACAAACATAAATCCAGCAACAGAAAGATCTGTCATAACAACAGTGGAGGTCCAAAGAATATCCGGATTAAAGATATACAAAGCTAAAGCAAAGGTCGCTGGGAGAAGTCCATACAATTCTCGCACCCAACGAAAGAGATAACAGGCAAAGAAAAAAGAAAGGAACAAAAAAGGGATTCGAGACCAAAAAAGAATCGTATCAACATCATTACTCCCATAATACAAGAAGTCATTTCGTGCAAATTCAAAGGGATGAGAAATCATGAGCGGATCAGGAACATCAACATGAAGAAAAAGCAAAGGTACAGCAGAAATAATATGTGTAAGAATAGGATGACCTGTATGAAATGTTTCACCTTCAGTAATATAGTAATATCCAGCCATAATATAAATCGGTTCATTGAGTAACGTAGAAGTATGGACCATGGTGTACAATCCAAGACTAAAAAAGAGAAGAAATGCAATAAAAAGAATAATAGTAACCTTATACTTTGTACGCATAGAAAAAACCTTTCCTTCAGGACCTTTATAAAAGTTATGGACAGAAGAAGAAACAAACTATTTAAATAAATCTCCTGTAAACAGAAATGTGAATAAGAAACTCCAGTTTATGCTTGAAGGAATTATTGCAATAATAATTATTTGTTATTTGATAAGTAAACTAAACGTAGGAGAAATATTCACTATTCTTAAAGGAACAAATCTTTTTTGGCTAAGTATCGCAATTATACTATTTTTAATCAGTTTTCTTATCACAGTATATGGAGTAAAGATTCTTTTTGACACAATTAAACCATTACCCTTTTGGGAATGGGTAAAGTATTCGCTCTGTGGCTTCTCTCTAGGTTTAGTCTTTCCAGGGAGAGCTGGAGATCTTTCTATAGTCTATTTAATAAAAAAGAAAGGCTTTGACTATGGAGAAAGTATTGCTCTTACATTAGTAGATAAATTATCCACATTAATTATTTTTGGTCTCATCGCAACAATAGGGGCATTCACTATACTTAAATCAAAGCAACTGTACTGGGGTCTAGCAATAGGTGCAGCATGTATTCTTTTAGGACTTTTTATTTTTACTACTTCAGGAAGAAGTTTTGTACGGAAAATCATTGGTAAATATGCAAATCATTTCAAGGGATTCAACAAAGCATTTCAAAGACTCATAAACAGCCATAAAGAAAAACTCGCACTAAATCTTTTCATTACTCTTATTCGCCCAATCATTAATGGGATATTAACAGTCTGTATCTTCAAAGCTTTAGGAATAGAAGCACCGATATTTTTTGCAATTATTATTAGTACTATTACAATTATAATGAGTTTAGTCCCTATTACACCAAATGGTATTGGATTAAAAGAAGGAGTGGGAATTTATCTCTTCACACTCATAGGCATATCTCCAGAAGGAGCAGCAAGTATGTATGCACTAACTCTAGCAATCTATCTCAGCTTAGGAGTTGTAGGAATGATAATTTACAGTATCCAACTCAAAAAAGAAACTCTTTTTTCAGCGTAAATCTGTTTTTGCTAGAAATCAAAGTTTAGATAGCAGAAATAAAGAGAATTTTTATCTAATATCCACCTTTCCGGTTTAACAAACGTACTTCAGCAAGAAACACCATCCCTCTCCAATATCGACGTAAATCTTCCGTAGAATTAATACTCTTTAATTTAAGCATAAAATACTTTGGTCGCAAGTAAAATTTTCTATATGCCTTCTTTCGTAATTGAATGAGTTGTTCAGGACTCTCATAGTCTTTAGGTAAAAACACAAAATTCACATTCGTATGGCTAGCATGATCTCCTTCACCATAATAAGTGCCATATTTTCCACTCTTACACGCATCATACATTTCTGTTCCTTCATAGGGTGTCGTTAAATTAAACTGCCCATAATCTAAATCCAAAGAGAGTGCAAAATCAATGGTTTTCTCTCCCATTTCAGGAGTTTCTAAAGGTAACCCTAAAATAAAGCTTCCACGCACTTCAATACCTGCATCATGCGCCCACTTTACTGCATTCTTCATCATTTCAAGGGTTTGGCCTTTCTTCATAAAGTTCAATAGTTCTTGATTCCCAGATTCTAATCCAAAGAAAACATTCCAGCATCCAGCTTTTGCCATTTTTTTCATTCGCTCAGGCTTAACATAATTAACTTTGCCATAACAGCTCCACACAATATCTATTTTTTGTGCAATAAGTGCATCACAGAATTCTTCAACCCAATCTCCACCCATAAGGAATTCATCATCCCAAAAAGAAATTTCTTTAATACCATATTC
>JAHFJQ010000115.1 GCA_023245755.1 archaeon
AAATCAATCCTTGTTTTAACTTGTGGGCTTAGGTTTTGAATACCACCTGAACCGTTAATTGAGTTTTGTCTATAAAGCCTAAGTACTTGTCTTTCATTTCCGCCTAGCTTTACTCTTTTAGCTAAAAGCCTTTCTACTTTATCTGCTGTAACTCTCATTGATGTCTTCTTGTCTTCTTTTGGTTTTGGAGTTGGGTTTAAATATTCTATAAAGAATTTCTTTACATCAATATAATTTCCACCTTCATAAGGCTCACGATTTGGGAATCGTCTTGTTGAATTTTCAAGAACAAGCATTTCTTCTTCATCAGCAAGTGGTCTTAGTCCGGCTTCTTTACGGGCTTGTTTTCCCCAAGCAAGAAGCACATCTTGTGCTGGAGAACTAAATGAGGTACCACTGTGTGAAAGCCAAACGTAAAAACCCTCTTTTTCCCAAACAGCAAGAAGGTTTGCTCCATGAAAACCAATCATTTTTCTTGCTTTGTCTTTTTGAAGTAGATTTTGTTTACTTGAAAATTCAGCAATCATATGAGCATAAGCATCTATTGCAGATGCTATATAGACACGCGAACTTTCTGTTTTTTCGCCATTATTGTTAAATCTAAGTCCAGTGTTAGTAGCTTCTCCTAAGTAGGCGTATCGAAACTGATATACAGGAGAACCATGAAAATTACCTGCAGCTACTGAATGGCTTACACCGAAATCACTCAGGATTTTCATAAAAGCTGACATAAGATCAACATATTCTGATCTAAATTTGTCATCATATAGGACGAAATTAAAGAAAGCCCAGGAATAATTTATTGTTTCAAACTTTGCATTACCAGATTTTTTTAATCTTATCAAATCTTCTAGTGCAAAAATTTCAGAACGTTGCGTTTCACTTGGACGAAAAGCTATTTGTGGAAAAGTTGCTATAAAGCTATATGTTCGAATTATGGGATCTGGAGCTTGTTTGTCAATAATAGAATGCACTCTATCAATGTATGAAGCAACTGCAGATGGGTGTGAGTTATCAAAATCATCAAGAGTACCCCATCTAGAGAACCAATCAGGATAAATAATATTTTTTGATAGCCCTGGATATAGTGGTAGCGGTAGAACATACCCAGCATCTATCATTGCAATTTCAAGAGGTTCTTTAAGTGAAATTGGTGCTTCACTTAACCAAAATCTTTCATTTTTTATATATCCATAAAGAAATACCAAAAGTGGGACTGCATCTTCTGGGAATCCAAGTGCTTTAATATCTTCTTCAGTACAACCATTACTGACAAGTGCATTCATGATAGATCTAACAATTGGATCTCTTCTATTTTTTTGTTCTTTATCTGGATCAATTTCTTCTACTGGTTTATAAGCATCTGGATCCTTCCTTACTGCTTCAAGAGCTATTTGTAGAAGTTCAGTTCTTGCACCAAATAAATCTGCAATGCATGCAAGAGTAAACTGATTCTGCAGTTGGAACAAACGGACTTGAGTCTTCTCTTCATTAGCCTGCATATGGTATTTCATATGATCTATTACTTTTAGGCCATGAGCTCTACTGGCTTCTACAAGCTCTTTGCGTTCTGGACTTTCAGGAGGTAGCGAGCTTAATCTATCTCTGTACTTTCTAGCAAGTGCTCTAAGTCCGTTAAAGCTTGATGTTCTAAAAAGTGTCGATGATTCTTTTTTTGCTACTTCATGGAGAATAGCAGCATTTGGATCTTTAGGATTTTTAAGATCAATAGTTCTTCCTAGAGCTTGTAAAGCTGCAGCTTCTGCTTCATGAACATAGTAAGCATGAATCATAGCTCCAAATAACCCTTTAGCTGAATTATCTGTTACAAAATCTCCTGGGCGTTTTGCTATCTCAGCAATAATTGGAGCTGCTTCTTCAACAGCTGCATTGGAGAGGATTTTCATCATAGGAGCTGCAAGATTCAGGCTTAGTGGATTTAGTTTTGTGCCACCTCTTAAATACTCAATCATATTTAAAAGGTGCTTTTTGAAATCTGGATCTTCTTTTGCTCTTTTTTCTAAGATTTCCCGGCCTCCTCCAAACTCTTTATCAGAATAGGCAAGCACTACACCAACTAGATCTGCCCCAGTTAAGACTTCGTCGATTTCTCGGCCGCTTCTGCGCTCATGATCGTACACTTTGCTATATAAAGATTCTATACTCTCTTGGAATCTATATATCCTATTGTGAAAAGGATTTCTATGTGTACCCACTTCTGGTGGTATATTAGAAAATTCGCCCGTTAGAGGATCTGCATTAAGAAAGTAGTATTGAAATTTGTGAGGTGAGAATGGTAATTTAAGTCCTATTCTTTTTTGAATCTCTTCTGGGATTAAATCTTTTGTATCAATACTAAGAAGTGCTTCAAGTGCTGTTTCCCGAATCGAATCACCTTTTATCCCTTTATTCATGCCTATCTTAATAAGTGTGTCTATTGCTTGTTCGTCTTTTGCCATAGCAAGACCAAATATTGCAGTGTGCAAGTCTTCATAATGGCTATATGGATCTTCAGTAAGTGGATTTTGATAAACAGGATTTTCTACTATGGATCTTAAATAGTCAGTAAAAGCATGATTAGTATCAAAATAAGCCATAAAGGTTAAAGCATAATCCCGACATCTTTTTCTTGCTGCATTTAAAAGCTTTATATCAT
>JAHFJQ010000116.1 GCA_023245755.1 archaeon
GTAAGACATAATCTATTTAAAGCACTTCGCTTTCTTTGAGACTATGGATTATAAGGGATTTGGTTTTAAGGCGGGTCTAGAAATTCATCAACAAATTGAGAGTCATAAACTCTTTTGTTCATGTCCTTCTCTTGTGAATGATGATCATCAACCGGATATATTCTTTGAAAGAAAACTACGTGCTGCAGCTGGTGAGACCGGAATTATTGATAAGGCTGCACAGTATGAAATGAATAAAGAAAAGATTTACAAATATGAAGCTTGTTCTACGTCTTCTTGTCTTGTTGAATTTGACGAGGAGCCACCACACCCAGTGAATATGCATGCATTGCATGTTGCTTTAGAGGTTTCTCTCCTGCTCCATGCCAAAATTGTTGATGATGTCTATTTTATGAGAAAAACTGTTGTTGATGGAAGTAATGTTTCTGGATTTCAACGTACTGCACTTATTGCAACGGATGGGTATATTGAGACCTCAAAAGGAAAGATTGCTATTCCTACTATTTGTTTGGAGGAAGAGGCAGCAAAAAAAATCGAAACTCAGGAACATGTTGTTCAGTTTCGTCTTGATCGTTTAGGGGTTGCTCTTGTTGAGATTGCTACTGATGCTACTATACAGGATCCAGAACATGCTAAAGAGGCTGCGTCCATATTAGGGATGATTCTTCGAAGTACAGGAAAAGTCAAAAGAGGTTTAGGAACAATCAGACAAGACGTGAATGTTTCTATTGCAGGGCATCCTCGTGTAGAAATTAAAGGTTTTCAAGAGCTTCGTTTTATGCCTAAAGTGATTGAAGAAGAATTGAAGCGACAAATTGCAGAAAAGAATGGAACGGCTCATGTACGTAAGGCTAATGCTGATGGAACTTCTACCTTCTTACGACCTATGCCAGGGGCAGCACGAATGTATCCAGAAACAGATATTCCTGCAATTTCTATTAGTAAAGAGATGCTTGATCGTATTGTTCTTCCAGAACTCTTAGATAAAAAGGCATTACGTTATGAAAAAGAATATGATTTGCCTTGCGATCTTGCGCGAATGCTTGTTGCAGATGATATTGATTTCTCTTCTTATCTGAAATTTGAACATATTGAGAAGAAGTTTATTGCACATGTGCTTGTGAATGTGCCTAAAGAAATTCAAAAGAGATATAGTCTGGATGCAAGTGTTCTTACAGATGTCCAGTACAGAGAAGTTTTTGCTTATTTAGATCAAGGACTTATTTCTAAGGAAGCAGTTCTAGATATTCTTGTAGAAATACTTCAAGGCAAAAAAATCGATATTCATAAGTATAAGACTGTTGATGAAAAGACATTAGAGAAAGAATTGAAAGAGCTCGTTCATGTTAACAAGGGTGCTCCGATGAATGCTCTTATGGGTGAGGCTATGAAGAAATACCGGGGAAAAGTTGATGGACAAAAGATTATGGAATTATTAAAAAAGCTAACTTCTTAACATGCCTAAAAAAAATTATTCTCCAGAACTGAAAAAAATAGTTTTATCAGAAAAATGGCTTATGGATATTCTTGTCTCTGTTCGTGCATTAGATCTTCCTGATTGGTATTTGGCTGCTGGTGTTATTCGAAATACTGTTTGGGATATTCTTCATGGCTATACGAAAAGAACAAAGTTGAATGATATTGATGTGGTATATTATGATCCTAAAGGTAAAATTGTTGATAAAGATATTGAAAAGAAATTGCATACACTATATCCTGCATATTCTTTTGAAGTTGTAAACCAAGCTTTTGTACATGAAACGTATAGAGTCAAACCTCTAGTGAAGAGTACGTGTGAAGGGATTTCTACTTTTGTGGAAGTTCCTACCTGTATTGGAGTACGCTTAGAAAAAGATAACTCTTTGACAATTTGTGCTCCTTATGGCTTAGATGATCTTTTTACGCTTCAGGTTAAGAAAGTGTCTCTTCCTTTTATTTCTCAAGAACTGTATAGCAAAAGAATTAAAGAAAAACAATGGCAAAAAAACTGGCCTAAGCTTGTGATTTCTTAGATTTGCGTTTGTATTTTAGGATTACGTACGTAATTATTAGGACTGAAAATAAGATATAAAATAATACTGCTGGTTCTCCAACATATGTTTGTACGGGAAGGTTACCAAATAAGGTATTATATTCTCCCATTGTTAGTGAGCCTGTATCTATGTTGAACATCCAGCTTGTTGCTTTTTGAATACTTACATCCAGATAAAATGTTTTTTGGACAAGAGGATAAAGCCATGCTGGTCCTGGCATGGAGAGGTCTAATATTAAATGAGACATACCATAGTACAATGCAACCCAGAAAGCAATTCTATTTTTCCAAATAAGATAGGCTATTAGAGCTAAAGCAAGTACAAAGAAAATATTGTGAAAGGTAAAACGATGTACACCAATAAAAGAATCAAGATCAATAATCCAGACTATAGGTACAAGACTTAATACGTATTTTTTGTCTAGGTTTGGAAAGAGTGCAAGAAGAAATGCGAGAGGAATAAGTGCATGTACAAATGGTTCCATATATCCTTTCTCTTTTTTCTTCTTTTTAAAGCTTATGCCTTAGTTTTGGGTTAAAAAAATTGTCAACCAAGGCTATTTAAACTGTTCCTTTTTGAAACAGGTCTATGTCATTTATTAAAAACTTTTTTCGAAGA
>JAHFJQ010000117.1 GCA_023245755.1 archaeon
GAAATTGAATGTATGAACTGATCTATTCTGAAAAATCTGTAAAACAATTAGAAAAACTAGACAAAAAAATTCAAGAAAGGATACTTGCCACTATAGAAAGATGCAGGATACGGCCTCATCCATTTGTTAAAAAACTTGTTGGAAATCCTTATTTTCGACTACGTGTTGGAAACTATAGAGTGATTTTGGATATTCAAGAAAATAAACTTATTATCTTTGTTATAGAATTGGGTCATAGAAAGAATATTTATGATTAACGTCTTTTCTTTCTCTTGAGAATCTTCTTAGGAATTTCTTCTGCCTTCTCTATCCTTTTTGCAACTTTATCTACATCTTTTTCTACCATTTTAATATCTTTTTTGACTTCTTTCTCTATTTTTTTAAATTCTTTTTTTCCCTTTACTTCATGGAGATGGTGTTCCCCTACGGGTTGTTCGTAAAATGCAAGTGCCTTTACTACTTTTGGGCTGTCTTCTACGCCTCGAAACATGCGAATAATGGTTTTTACTCTACTTATTTTTCCCGCTTCTTCTGCTTCTTGGATTAACTTTGAACCTTCTCCTGTTATAGCAAGACCTTCGTGCAGGAGAAGTTGTGCTTGCCTTAGTTCTTTTGGTAGTTCTGCAAGAATAAGAAAGGATTCAAATACTCTGAAAATGAGGAAGAATGGAAACACTGCAATAATATCTAGCCAGCATTCTTTTAAAAAATTCTTGAACTTTCGAATTCTGAGATATTTGAAAATAAGGTCTAGAATGAAAACACCAACAATGGTATAATCTGTAATGGATATAGCTGTGTGATATGTTTCTGCGATTTCTCCAAAAAAAAATTCTAGAATCAAAATGATGAGTAATGCAATGACTGCAAAGGGAACAATTCTATCTGTTGCAATTTCTAAGAATGAGTACCACTTCTTTGACATTGTTCTTCTTAGAGACTTTATTTCTTATAAATGTTACCACAAGCTTTAAAAGATTCTTTGTTATTAAGGGAGTTATGAAAAGAGTGTGGTTGTTCTTCTTATTTGGACTTCTTTTAGTTCCCTTTGTTTTTGCAAGTAATGGCTGCTGTGGGCAAACTGCTTCGGGTGAAACCTGTGTGTATGCTGCTGAAGAGGATTGTGTAAGTACTGGTTATTTTAATGCTAATGCTGTTTGTGAAGATACTTCTTTTTGTGGTACTGGATGTTGTGTGATGAGTAGTGGTGCCTGTGCGGAAGGTGCTGGAGAGTATAGTTGTGCGGTTGAAGGTGGGACGTATGCGGATTATACCTCTGATGGCCAAGTTTGTTCTGATCTTTATTCTTCTTGTGAAGATGTGTGTTGTCAATTGGATTCTGATTATAGCTATGGAACTCAGGGAGAATGTGATGTTTTAGCAGCTGAAACTGGTATAGAAGCTGTTGTGTATGATGTGAGTAGTGAGAGTGAGTGTCAGGATCTTGAATTAGGTGAAGATTCTGGTTGTTGTGTTACGGAAAGTGGATGTAGTATTGCTACAGGCGATGACTGTGGTACTACAGATTTTGATAGTTCTACTGGATATGGCTTTTATGCAAATGATAACTGTGCAGATATTTCTACACAGCTAAGTGATGATGGATTAGAAGCAGCAGGTGTTTGTGATTGTTCTTCTTCTGAAGAATATTTTACTTGTGATGAAGGTGGAACGCGTGTTTTAGATGGTGATAGTTGTGGAAATACTGGTGAAATTATTGAAGAATGTAATTATCCTGAAGAAGTTTGTTCTCAGGCAAGTGGGCATGCTGCATGTGTGAGTGCAAATTGTGCAAGTACGTATTCCTTTCCTTCTGATACTGTTTTTGGAAGCTTTAATTCTTATCCTGTGTATTATGAAGATAATGGTGTGTGGAAGAGTATAGATTTGAATCTTGGTGATACACGAAAAAATGGTGAAAGTTGGTGTATCTATGAAAGTCCTGTAGGAAGTTTTCGGGATAGGGCAGGAAGTCAACATTATAGTTCCTCTTGTTCTGCAGGTGAAGAAACTATTGAAAATTGTGTTAGCGATCGGTCAACGATTTGTGTAACTACTTATGACCCTGATCTTGAAGAATTCCATGGAGAGTGTTTACCGAATAATTTTGCTTCTTTTTATAGTGTGGATTATTCTCTAGATGATGCATATGCGGCATACACATCAAAACTTTATGAAGGAGATGTTGAGTCTCCTTTAAGTGATGATGAAGAAGTTGTTACTACTGGAGTTTCTACAGTTACTATTGCTGCTGCGGATTCTGCTAGTGATTTTTGTGAATATGCTAGTTTTGATTGCCAAACAATTTATGGTGATGAAACTCCTGATGATGATGCTGGATGGGAAATTTATGCAAATGCTTATTGTTTAAGAAAACGATTTTCCTTATTAGCTGCAGATTATTGTGGGAGTAGGGGAAGTTGTGGTTTAAATCAAAATCTTCTTGGAGTTGATGGAAGCTTAGATGGTTTTTCTGTTAGTAGGGAATCTTCTTCTGTACGTAGTGCTAAGGTGGGTAGTGGTGATGGTTGTTTTGAACAGGATACGAGTTCTCATGAAGAACTTGCAGATGCACAGCAGGCACAAGATTTTGGGCAAGGAAATTGTTATTTCTTTGATTCTTCCGAA
>JAHFJQ010000048.1 GCA_023245755.1 archaeon
GACAAATGTAGACTATCTCCATTTTGTAGAACGTTGTAAAGATGATACAAGGAATTTACGAAAAGCGTTCTCTAAAGAATTGCAAAGTAGAGAACTCCCTTTTCGTGGAACACAAGTTCGTGCAGGTCGTACTAGAAAGAATGAAACCTCTAGTGTTAGTTTTCTCATTCGCCCACCTTTTTTTAGTTCCTATGAAGAAAAGAATGAAGATACTCGATGGCAAGGAAAAGAAATCGTTTTTGTTTTACATGTTGATGAAAATAATTTTGTAACGGGATTGAGATATTACTCTAAGGGGGATGTGCCTGAGCTTACTTTATTTAAGAGGAGTATGGCATTATGGGTTACAGAACACTCTACTGATCTTCAATATTCCTATCGAGACTGGCCAACTTTTTCTCATTTCCTTGCAAATGGTCTTGAAGAAAATATGCATCACTTAGGTTATGAAAAAGAACGGGCTGCATAAATCTTTTTTCGGTGTGCTCCTTTTCTTAAATACTCTTTGTCCTTTTCGGAAAGATTTTCAGAAAAGAATGCTTTTTTGAATAGAAAGGCTAATATACTACTACTACATAGGTTGTATATAGGTACTTATACAATGGAACAATCAACTATCCTCTTAGATAAGGAAACGATACAAATGCTTCAAAAAAATAGGGAATACCCTCGACAAAGTTATAGAGAACTTCTTAGACATATGATTCAAATCTTTGAGCAGGTACAAAAAAGAAATCAGTATGATGAGTTTCTTCATAAAATTCAACAAAAGAAAATGAAAGAACTTTGGGATAATAAGGAAGATGAGGCTTGGGAACATGCATAAGTTTGGAGATGTTGTTCTTACTCAAATCCAATTTGTCGATACTTTTGAAGTAAAGATACGGCCTGCTTTAGTTCTTTTTGAAGACTGGGGAAATATTGTAGTTGCAGGTATTACTAGCAACAAAGAAATGGATGGAATTTCTTTAAGTCGTAAAGAAGGTGCTATTAAAGAAAGTGTCATTAAGTTGAATTATGTTTTTACTGTCTCTGATGCCATGATTCAAAAAACTCTTTTTACTCTTCCTTCTCAAAAGAAGAATATTGTTCGTTTAGCCTTTATGAAAAAGCTTCAAGAGTGATTTTTTCTAAGAAACGTTTATAAATTCACTTCTCTTGTCTTTCTGTTATGAAAAAAAGAGGACAACTATTAGGATTACCTTTACTTCTTGTCTTTGCTTTAATTGTTGGGGCATTTATTATGCTCTATGGAGCAAAAGTTATTTATGATCTTACACAGCAAGCAAATTATGTTGATTTTTTAGATATCCTCGATGATCTCGATACTAATATTCAGACCTTTGAGGCATATGACGTTGGTTCTTCCAAAGTGTATGCTTTAGAGTTTCCTGATGCGGTAGAAACAATTTGCTTTTATGATTCCACGCAAACGGATTCTTGTACTTTAGATGGAGAGCCATGTTCTGCCGAACTAGAAGGAGAGCTTGTTCTTTTGGAAGATTCTGAATACAATGTGTTTATTCTTCCTTCTGGAGTGTATGAACGAACACGGTTTACGATTAGTGTTTTTCAAAGTATTGATGGAAATCCTGTTTGTGTTTCCAATGGTGGAAGTATTACCATTCAATCTCAAAAAGATTCTGTAGGCATAGCATACTATGATACATCATAAAGGGCAGCTCTCTAGTGGGTTTAATTATATTTTTGCACTGATTATAGGGGGTATTGTCTTTATGTTCTTTGTCGGCTTTGCGTACCAATACCTGAATTTTGCAGGTTCTCTTTCTGCGGCAGAACTTGTAAGTTCGCTCAATGATGAGTTTGCTGCCTTTAGTGTGTCGGACTCAGCAGAAAAGGCTTTGGATTTTTCTTCTTCTGTTACTTTTCGTGTCTATGATGGGCAATTGGTAAGTAATGGACAGTCAAAAACCATTGATCATGCTATCTTTTCTCCCTTTGAATTAGAAGGGGACCATATATATATAGCAACCAAAGCCTTAGAAGTTCCGTACAGGGTAGGAAATCTGTTTTATATTACTGATGATCATACTGTCTATATTCTGGTGTATGATGCGACAAGTCAAGATGTGGTTGAAAGCTTGCAAAGTTCCTATAATTCTTTACCCAGTAGCTTTCCTGTAGAGACAGTTTCTACAACCCAGCTTTCTACGGACTTACAAACGTTGTATGAGCTTACTGCGGGCTATGACCATGTCCGTTTTATTTTTTTTGGGGATTCTGGAAATTATATAGACTCTCTTGCAGAAACTTTTCCGGACTATGAGGTTTTGGAGGTAAGTTCTACACTGAAAGATTATTCTTCTGGAGAGGTTATGTTTCCTGATGGAACATCTGTTGTTTATGTTACCTATCCTCTGCTCATTGGAGCAATGGTTTCTTCAGATGCAGCAAGTTATACTTATACCTTTGAGCTTGTCTTTGAAAAACTCTCTCGGGTTTCGAGTGTCTATTATGATAAAGCCAAATTTCTTTCTGCACGCCTTCCTGAATGTGATTATGCTCCAATTAAAACAGCTTTGAATAATTACAAAACCTTTGTAGGCGACTCTGAAAATTATGATTCCTATAGTTCCTTGCTTGCAAAACTGGTTTTAGTTGAGGATGCAAACAATAACCTTGGGGGTGATTGTCCTGAGGTCTATTAATACAAAAGGAGATATCCAGATGATGGAAACCATTATGGTTGCCATGATTTTTATGGTTGTTCTTATTGTAGCCTTAGCTTTTTATTTTAAGTTCTCTTTACAACATACCGAAGAAGCAGGGAATACTGCTTGTCTTATTTCTAATACGGTTCTTTTATCTTCCATTGCTTCTATGCCAGAAATACAGTGTAGTATTCATGGTGTGCGGGAACAATGTATAGATACGTCTAAACTGCTTGTTTTTGATGCCAGTAGGGAGTATTCGACTTTTTTTACCTCCAATTGTCAACAGAAAGTGTATTTTACAGAAGTGTATCCTGTTCCTGAGGATGTGACTGAGGTATGTACTCAAGGGACTTATCCTCATTGTGCAGTATATGCATATTATGATCCGAATGTGACGTATAGTGCTTCTATTCTTATATCTACTCCCGTGAGCTTGTATTATCCTCTTACTGATGAATATCATTTTGGAAAGTTAGTTGTTGAGGTCTTACAATGAAAAAAGGACAGACGGAAATTATTGGCTTTATGATTATTATTTTGCTCCTCTTTTTTGCTTTGATCTTTTATTTTAAATTCTCTGCTTCTGATAGTACGGATTTTCTAGGAGAAACAGAAACTGCATTAGAAGTTTCTAATCTTCTTACTGTGATGAAACAGTATAGTATTTGTGATGGGTTTTCTCTTGGTGATGCAATAAAAACGTGTGCACAGGGGGGAGGATTTGTTTGTGATGTTGATGCATGTGATACTGTGCGTGAGCAAGTTGCTCAGATTACTTCTCTTAATGGGTGGGAAGAAAGTTCTTATATGTTCTATATCGGCGAAGAATTATATTCTCCTAGTACTTGTGTAGGAGATACCCTTGCAGAAGAGTACACTACTGCAGGAGTCGATGTAAGATTGGTTTATTGTTACTAACGCGTAGTCTCCTGATAATGCCCTTTCTTCTAGGAATTCTTTGGTTATAGCCTTTTTTTAGTCTTGTAACTTGGAGAGTAGTAACTTTCCCTCCTATAGATCTCTGATCTAGAGCTTAAATTTACGGCTTGTATGGCTTGAATTTTGCATAATTAGTATTAACCTATGTTCCTTAAGCGATAAATGTTTATAAATGCTTGTTGGTGAAATAGTCTTACAAATGAAGTTAGCTGAAAGTGACTTTGCTAAAAACAGTGATGACATACACAGGGGTTATAGCCTCTGTACAAAAACAGTTAATTATAATCACACACAGGGAGGTGTTGTGGAAAAATGCAAGAACAATTTATTAGAAAAACTATGAAAAGGGTAGCAGCTATTGGAACTGGTGTTGCTATGGTAGGAGCAACTTTGACAGGTGCAATGGCGCTAGACTTAAGTGAATATCCATCTCCATTCGTTGTCGATGGCGTTTACGATGATTCAAACGCATTGGTTGTTGGAGATAATGCAGACGCAGCAGATACTTTGGGATTAGTTGATATTTCCTCAGAATTACAATATGAGTCTCGAGTAGCTGTAGAATCAAGTAGTAGTGATGGATCCGTTTCTGTAAGCGGTGGTACATCCGAACAAGTGCCTGCACATCTAGGATTGAGTAACGCAAGTCTTTTTGATACTACTCTTCAAGATGATGATGTAGCAAGTTTGTTTGATGGAACTATTGACTTCCAAGGATCTTCTTACGATACTTCTGAAGAACTTCAAATAAAAGACAGAACTGATCCTTCTGTAGAAACAAGTTTGACTAGTGCTGACGATGACTACAAATCTGATGTCTATTTAGAAGTAAAAAACAGAGATACTATCAAGTTTAACTATAAATTTGATGAAAGTATCAATCTACGAGCTTCAACAACAACTGATCCTTTAGAAATTGATTTCTTAGGAACTCCTTTCAAAATAACTAGTGTTGCTGCTGCAGGAAACGAAATCACTGCATATGTAGGAGATGAACACTACTTAGCAGCTGGTGAAAGCGTTGACGTAGAAGTTGATGGTGAAACAAAAACTGTTACCTTAACAGATGTTTCCAGTACTTCCGCAGTTGTTGATGTTGATGGAGAGAGTAAAATTATCAATGATGGATCTACAACCACAGTAAATGGTGTTGAAATCACTGTTGACAGTGTTTTCAGTAGAACTGAAAGAGCAGAATCTTCTGCAAACTTAATCATTGGTGCACAATCTTCAGAAACATATACTGATGGAGAAGCATTCATTAGTGAAGACACAGATGATCCTATGTGGGTTTGGAACTTAGAAGGTCTAGATCAGAACGGTACAGCAAAGAACCTTTCTATTGAGAACGACTTTGTATACAATGACTTGGACTCTGGTGCTGTAGCTGTAGGAGAATGTGTTAGTTTGCCAAATGAGTATGTTGAAATTTGTTTTGACAGCTTATCTGTATCTGAGGATGACTACGCTACCTATACTTTCGAGTATGAGTCTAGTTCAGACTTAACACAAGCTGGTCTTGCTGCTGTAAACAGTACAAGTCTCCCAACAATCCACATTAGTACAGCAGAAAGTGAAGGTCTTGATCTTCAAGCTCTGACTACAGGTGCTAATGTTGTTGCAAACGTATCTTCTAATGTGAAAGCAAGAGAAGTTTGGCTGTACACTTTACCTGCTGCTGACCAAATGGTTAACGGAAGTTTAACTTCTTCTGGACAAGCAAAATGGTTAGGAATCTTCTACAAAGATACCTCTACTTCTAGAGTTAAATTCTTTGGAGAAATAGATACACAAGTTTCTGGAACAGATATTTTCAGAGTTAACTACGGAAACACAAAAGATACAAATATTGTTTTCGAAGTTGGAGATGGAATTACTCAACCAGGAACTGCTGTTAACATGTCCTTTGCATTAAATGTTATTGGAGATCAAAGCGCAGATCTTACTGAAGGATATGACGACCTCTTTATGATTTGGGGATTAACTGCAGCAAACGGATCTATTAAGAGTTTAGGAGATACCCTTTCTACAGAAGAAGCTTCTGAATTGAAGTGGAACAACCAAACAGCAGGTACTAGACTAAACATTGGTACAAAAGATGAAGACCATAGGTCCGCTTATGGAATTATCATCCAAAACCCTAAGTCTAATGGTGCTAGTGATGCAGTTGAATTAAGTATTCCACAAGACCAAGTCAAAGCAAACATCGTTATCCAAGGTACATCTACTACAGTATCTAGTGATGATGGAACAACCTATGAAGCAGTTGAAGTTACTCCTGTAACAAAATTAGCTTCTGAAGTAGGTTCTGCTTCTGACTACAACTTGATCCTTGTTGGAGGACCATGTGCTAACAGTCTTGTAGAAGATCTTTTCGCATACACTTGTGACGGATGGAGTTTCCAAGAAGGTGAAGCTGTAGTTAAGTTAGTTGACAATGGTGACAAAGTAGCAATGCTTGTAGCAGGTACAACTGCAGATGATACAAGAAGAGCTGCTAAAGCTGTTGCAGACTACGCAAGTTACGATTTCAGTGGTTCCGAAGTTATGGTTAGTGGAACAAGCGATACTGATATCGATGTAACATCTACAGCATAAGGGCATAGCCCTTTCTTTTTTTCTTTTTTTTCTCTTTTTCTGATACAAAAAGTATTTTAAGCTCTACTTTTTCTTCTGCTCTTATGAAAGCTGTTCGTTATGGGGAGAAGAAAGAATCATTTTGGGCCAGTAAAAAATTTCTGACACTTCTTATGGGTATTTTTATTATTTCCCTTATGGTTTTTAGTGTTCTGTATTATGGACTTGATACCTCAGATACAAAAGAAGTTGAGTACAAGGGTCTTACGTTTACGCAAACAAATTTAGGGTGGCAGGCATATACTGAGGATGACCAAAGAATTCTTATCCAAAGTGATCCGAGCACTTTAGATTCTGAGACTCTTGTTGGTTCTGCTGATTTTTCTTTTCTGCAAGATTTACAGAAGGTGTATGTGAGTTTTAATCCCTATAGTGATGTTTCTTTTGCTTTAACTGATTTTGAGCAAAATATGCAAGGGAATGCAGTTTTGGTTGCTTCTTGTTATGAGCCTAGCGATGCATGTGTGCAACTTCCTATTAAAACCTGTGATGATGCAACTTCAACAACGGGTGTGGTGATCTTTAAAGAAAGTGATAGCAACTCTGTTACTCTTGATGGAAATTGTCTTGTCGTTGAAGGGAAAAACTTATTAACAATCACAGATAAATTGGTAGTTGATTCTTATGTCTGAAAAAAAGGATAATCTTGGTTATGTGCTTTTGGTCTTTATAGGTATCCTTGTCGCAGCGGGTGTTTATGTTTTTTTTACTGATCCGGCAACAGCTGTACAGGATAATTATCAGTATTCTAATGGAGAAACTATATTTAATGTGACCAAGGTCAATGATATAGAAACATATATTACGCTGTATGTTGGCCAAAATGAACAACCTTATGCTATTGGACTACGAAATGATCCTCTGTCTTTAGAAGACATTCCTGTCTATGGTGCGGTGAATACTCGTATTTATGGGGATAGCCAAGTGTATATTACTCTTAATCCAGAAGCAAATCTTAGCTCTAAAACAACTATTGCTGCACTAGAAATTGATAAAATCATAGATAATGAACGCTTGTATAATATTCCTGTGTCTAGTGCAATGACTTTGCCTAATACGTTAGGGTATCCTATTAAAAATTGTAATAGCGGTACGGATAATACGACTATTATTTGGTTAACTTTAGGATCGGATACTCAAGTCTATACTGAAGATTATTGTATTGTGATTGTTGGTACTAGTGAAGATGAAATCATTAGAGCTGCAGACAGATTTGATTATCAATTACTTGGAATTATGGTATGAGTCATTACTATTCTGAAACACAAGAGTCTGCCTTAGCATTAAAACAGATACATGCTGTTCTTCGAGGAAAACGTTTCTCTTTTTTTACAGGGGGGGGTGTTTTTTCTAAAGATAAAGTTGATTTTGGAAGTAGTGTTCTTGCACAGTATATGCAGATTGGAAAAAAGGAGACTGTGCTTGATTTAGGTTGTGGTATTGGGGTTATTGGTTGTGTTGCAGCAACGCTTACAGATGGCAATATTACTCTTGTTGATGTGAATGCACGTGCAGTATCTTTAGCAAAAAAAAATACTGCTCATGTGAAACAAGCTCGGGTTCTTCAAGGAAATTCTTTTGAGAAACTAACTGATCAAAAGTTTGATGTTATTCTTTTGAATCCTCCACAATCTGCTGGAAAA
>JAHFJQ010000049.1 GCA_023245755.1 archaeon
TTTGCGACCCAGGTTCTCCTCCATGGAAAGAACCTTGGTGGCGGGACAGTAAAAATAAAAAACAGAGTTTCATTAAAGTTTCTACTTCAGTATCACCAGCATATCTCGTAATTACAAATAAATCAGTAACCACAATTTATTTTGCACATGACATTCTTGGTTTCAAAGTATCCCATGAAGAAATCGCAGAAAAATATAAAGTCTTTTTTGAAGAGATTTGGAAGCAGAAATAATTATTCTTATTGAGCAAGAGAATAATCAAAAACAAGCCCCTCTAAAGTTCCACGATGATCACTTAGATCAGATTTAGAAATTGCAAGAACGCTTCTTCCTTCTAGTTGAGCAACATAAGGAAATTTTCTCTCAAGATCAGTAAAGGGAACAGCCTGTACAAAACTATCAATACCTAAAGTACGAAATAAACTTCCATCGCTATCATAAGCATTCATTGTAGTAATCCCAAGAGAATTTAAAAAAGAGGGTATAGCCTCCTGAGAAACAGCCATAGCAGTAAAAACCTCACCAGAAGGTTTGTTTAAAAGAAGCAAAATCCGGTAATTACCGTCATCAGCAGTAGCAAGAGAAGCCCGAGAAATAACAGCCTCAGTCGCAGTACGAGTAACATCAAAAGAACGAGGAGCTCTTTCTATACTTCCAATAATGCCCTTAGTTGTGTAAAGATCCATGATCTTTAGAAAGGAGAAGAACTATTTAAACTTAACTATATTTACCCCTAAAGAGGGGCTACAAGTAGAGATATGAAAAAAGAATTTTTAGAAGCAAAAATAGCCTCCCTTTTAAAGCAATTTTCATAAACACCTAAAACAGCCTTATAGAGCGTATAAGTCCAGAATATTACACTTTAGAGAAAAGAAAAGCATATAAAGAAACAATCGCTAAAAACACTAAGAAAATGAAGCAAAAAAGAGAAAATTTTTAGCGTTTTTTTCAAAGAAAAAATTACCATGACAGCAGACTATAAAGCAACAAACATTCAAGTTCTCAAAGGTCTTGAAGCAGTACGTGCAAGACCAAGTATGTACATAGGAGATACGGGACAAAGAGGTCTCCACCACCTAGTCTACGAAGTAGTAGATAACTCCATTGATGAAGCATTAGCAGGCCATTGTACCGATATCTATGTCACCATACTCAAAGATGGTTCCCTTTCCGTAAAAGACAACGGACGGGGCATTCCTGTTGATATGCACCCTACAGAAGGTCGTCCGGCTGTAGAAGTTGTCCTCACCGTATTACACGCAGGAGGAAAATTCGATAAAGACTCCTATAAGGTTTCTGGTGGTTTGCACGGAGTAGGAGTATCCTGTGTCAATGCTCTTTCAAAAAAACTTATTGTCACTATTTTTAGAGATGGAAATATTTACGAGCAGGAATATGAAAAAGGTATTCCCGTTACAGAAGTAAAAACACTTGGCCAAACAACGGAAAGAGGAACAACTGTACAATTTTTTCCTGATGAAACCATTTTTCAAGAAACAGTAGTGTTTGAATATGAAATTCTTGCAAAACGACTAAGAGAACTTGCTTTTCTCAACAAAGGAATTAAAATTACACTCAAAGATGAACGTGAAGAGAACAAAGAAACACTTTTTTCCTATGAAGGTGGAATCATTGAGTTCGTCGCTCATTTAAACAAAAACAAAGAAGTGCTTCATCCTCCCATATATATCGAAAAAGAAGAAGAAAAAACCATTGTCGAAATCGCAATGCAATATAATGATGGATATAACGAAAATATTTTTTCTTTTGTAAATAATATTAACACTCATGAAGGGGGAACACATGTCGTTGGTTTTGCAATGGCCCTTACAAGAGTCATTAACGAATATATTGAAAAGAATATAAAAAATGTAGAAGAAAAACTTTCCGGAAACGACATGCGAGAAGGTTTAACCGTAGTCATCTCCCTCAAAGTGCAAAATCCTCAGTTTGAGGGACAAACAAAAACCAAACTGGGAAATAGTGAAATAAAAGGCCTTGTTGCAAAGATTGTCTATAAAGAACTCGCAACATACTTAGAAGAACATCCAGATATTGCAAAGAAAGTCATTGAAAAAGCACTTCTTGCAGCAAAAGCACGAGAAGCTGCACGAAAAGCAAAAGACCTTGCACGAAGAAAAGGAGTATTATCCTCTGGATCTTTACCTGGAAAACTCGCAGATTGTCAAGAACGAGATCCTGCAAAATCGGAAATTCTTCTTGTTGAAGGAGACAGTGCTGGTGGAAGCGCAAAGTCCGGACGTACACGAGCAACACAAGCGGTACTTCCTTTAAGAGGAAAAATTCTCAACGTCGAAAAAGCACGCCTTGATAAGATTTTTGCAAACAATGAAGTCACTACAATTATTTCTGCAATTGGCTGCGGTATTGGTGATGAATTCGATATTACAAAAGCACGATATCATAAAATTATCATCATGACAGATGCAGATGTTGATGGTTCCCACATTTCTTGTTTATTACTCACATTCTTTTACAGATATATGCCTAAACTCATTGAAAGTGGCTACATCTACTTAGCAATGCCACCTCTATATAGAGTCTCAAAGGGAAAAGAAAAAGTATATGTCATGAACGATCAAGAACTCCCCGCAGTGCTAGAACGAATGGGAAAGGATGTGGGCATCCAGCGTTACAAAGGTCTTGGAGAAATGAATGCAGACCAACTCTGGGAAACAACACTCGATCCAAGCACAAGGCATCTCAAACAAGTAGTCATTCAAGACGCAGTAGCAGCAGATGAAATGTTCACCGTACTTATGGGAGACCAAGTAGAACCAAGAAAAGAATTCATATTCGCAAATGCAAAATTTGTAAAGAACTTAGATATCTAAAATGGAAGAAGAACGACTCATTAAAAAACAAATTGAAATAGAAATGAAGGAAGCATACCTAGATTATTCTATGTCCGTTATTATTGGTCGAGCTCTTCCAGATGTACGAGATGGCCTCAAACCCGTCCACAGAAGAATTATTTTCTCTATGAACGAGCTAGGGTTAAAGCATAATGTGAGATTTAAGAAATCTGCTGCAGTAGTAGGAGATGTCCTTGCAAAGTATCACCCACACGGAGACCTTTCCGTATACGATGCACTCGTACGTATGGCACAAGACTGGAGCTTACGGTATCCCATAGTCAAAGGACAAGGAAACTTTGGAAACATTGATGGTGATTCTGCAGCTGCATACAGATATACAGAAGCAAAACTGTCTAAGATTGCTGAAGAACTTTTAATGGATATCAACAAAGAAACAGTAAATTGGATAGATAATTTCGATGGCTCTACAAAAGAACCAGAAGTCCTTCCAGCAAAACTCCCTAATCTTCTCATTAACGGTTCAACCGGTATCGCAGTAGGAATGGCAACAAACATTCCTCCACATAATATTACAGAGGTCTGCCGTGCAATCATTGCTTTAATAGAAAAACCTGAAGCAGAAGTCACAGACCTCATGCAACACATCAAAGGCCCAGATTTTCCCACAGGTGGAATCATTTGTGGAAAGATGGGAATACTCAACGCCTATAAAACAGGTCGTGGAAAACTGCAAGTGCGTGCAAAGGCAGAAATCGAAGTTAAAAAAGAGAAACAATCTGTCATCATCACAGAAATTCCTTACCAAGTAAACAAATCAAATCTCATTGAAGGAATTGCAAAACTAGTCACAGACAAAATCATCGAAGGGATATCTGATATTCGTGATGAATCAGATAGAGAAGGTATGCGAATTGTTATTGAAATCAAGCGAGGAGCAGACGCAAACGTCGTTTTAAATCAACTCTACAAACATTCCCAATTAGAAACCACCTTTGGAATAATTATGCTTGCTATTGATAATAAGCAACCAAAAGTCATGACACTCAAAGAAGTACTTAACTATTATCTTGCACATAGAAAAGAGGTTATTATTAAAAGAACACAGTTTGATGTAGAAAAAGCAAAAGCTCGTGCACACATACTAGAAGGGCTAGAAATTGCACTCAACAATATTGATCCTATTGTCAAAGGCATTAAAGAGTCAAAAACAGTAGAGATTGCACGTAATTTCTTAATAAATAGCTACAAGCTCACGGAAATTCAAGCAAATGCAATTCTAGATATGAAATTACAAAAGATTACCTCTCTAGAAACAGAGAAACTCAAAGAAGAATTTGAAGAAATAAAAAGACTCATTACAGAACTAAATTCTATTCTTGCTTCAGAAGAGAAAGTCTTAGATTTAATTAAAACCGATCTCAGAGAACTCATAGAAAATTATGGGGATGACAGAAAAACAGCACTGACTGATGCGGAAGAAGAACTAGAAATGGAAGATCTGATTCCAGATGAAGAAGTTGCAGTACTTATGACAACTTCTGGCTACATCAAAAGAATGCCTATTCAAGAATATAGATTGCAAAAACGTGGTGGAGTGGGTGTAAAAGGAACAGAAAAGAAAGAAGAAGATGATGTGGACACAATCATCCACACAAGCACCCATAATTACCTCTTATGTTTTTCAAATCAAGGACAAGTATACTGGTTAAAAGTCTACCAAATCCCTGAAGCAGGAAAATACGCGAAAGGAAAAGCAATTATCAACCTCCTAAACCTTGGAGAAAAAGAACTCATTACTACCGTAATCCCTATTAAAGAATTTGATGATAAACACTATCTCATTATGGTCACAAAATCAGGTCTTGTAAAGAAAACGGAACTCATGGAATATTCCAGGCCAAGAAGCTCAGGCATCGTAGGAATTAAACTAGTAGAAGGAGATGAACTAATTACAGTCAAGCTTACTCCAGGAACATTAAAGTTTATTATTGGAACGAAAAAAGGAATGGCAACACGTTTTGAGGAAAACGAAGTACGTGACGTAGGAAGAAACTCCCAAGGAGTACGAGGTATTCGTCTAGATGAAGGAGACGAAGTCATTGGAATGGAAGTAGCTATTGACTCAGGCCAACTTCTTACCATTACAGAAAACGGCTTCGGAAAAAGAACAGATATTCCAGAATATAGGCTTATTTCTCGAGGAGGAAAAGGAGTCATTAACATTCAAACAACAGAAAGAAACGGAGATGTTGTTGCAATTAAAACCGTAAAAGATAACGATGAAATCATGGTTGTATCTAAAAACGGAATTGTCATTAGAACTCCAGTCACAGATATTCCAAATATAAGCAGAAATACACAGGGTGTGCGTATCATGAGATTAAAAGAAGGGGATAAAGTTTCTACAGTAGAAAAGATCAAACATAGTAACCATGCAAATGGGCAGATTGAAGAAAATCAAAACCCTAACTCTTCGCTAAAGCAAGAGCCCCAACCATATACTTCTTCAGAATAGGAATATTATCAAAGTTTCTTGCCTTTCGTAAAATAACTTTAGGCCTAAAATAAAATTCCCTCATTGCCCTTGTTTGCATAGCCTTTACTTCATCAGAATTTCTTCCATGTGCAGTCCATACTAACTCTGTATCCCCAAACCCGGACCATGTCAAGTATTTATCCCAATCATTAAAATCAGTATGAAATTTTCCCAATTGTTCTGCTTCTAAAAAGAGTTGAGTTCCAGGATACGGAGTAGCAATAGTAAATTGAGCCCAATCAGGATCAACATCTTTGGCAAACTCTATAGTTGCTAGGTCATCCTCTGGTGTAGATCCAGGCATACCCACCATAAAATATCCTCGTGTTTCAATACCAACTTCCCGACAAAGCTTGAACGCAGTTCGAATAACTTCAAGAGTAGTATCTTTCTTTACACCATCAATCAATTTCTGTGTCCCACCCTCAACACCAAAATGCATACCCCAACAACCAGCTTCTTTCATTTTTGTAAGGAGTTCTTTATCTACCAGATTTGCTCGAGTAATAGCATCCCAGGTAATCTTTTTGTGTAATCCAGCAGCAATAATTGCATCACAAAGATCTACGGTTCTTTTTCTGTTTAAAGTAAAAGTGTCATCACGAATAAGAATTTCTTTTGCACCAAAATCTTCAACAAGGATTCTCATCTCTTCTACAACTCGCGGAATAGAATGCATTCTATACCCCGTTTTTGCAGTAGCACAAAAAGTACATCGATAAGGGCATCCTCGTGTGGTAATCATGGTATATGCAGGAAGCCTTCGGTAATACGAAACAGAAGGCCTATAGAGTTTCATATTCAAAAGTCCTCTATCTGGAATCGGAAAAAAGTCAAGATCTTGTACTTTAGGTCTTTCTGCTGTGACAGTAACTTCGCCAGTTGTTTTATCTTTAAAGGCAATCCCCTGTATATCTTTAAGTTCTTTCTCTCCTTGGAACACATCAATAAGCTCCATAAAAGTAAGCTCAGCCTCACCAACAGTAACTACATCAATAGAATCTTCTTTTTCAGCGGTTTCTTTAGGACGTAGATTTGCATGACTTCCCCCAACAACAACCTTAATATTTGGATTTATTTTTTTGACAAAATTACAAACAGTAACAGACTGACTATACATAGCAGTAAGCATAGCAACACCAACAACATCATAAGAATGTGTTTGAATACGAGCTTCTAAATCTTCTAAAGAAAGCCCTTCTGCCTCACAGTCAACAACCTCAGCATGATGCCCATTTTTATTCAGATACGTAGCAATATAGAGAAGACTAAGCGGTTCAGATTTCGGTCCAACTTTCTTTCCCAGTTTTCTCCAATATCCCGTGTCTAATGCAGGCATAACAAAAAGGATTTTCATAGGCTTTCCCACAGAAATACTACCCAAGAAAACGTTTATAAAGATTATGCTTGTTCATTCTACTATCCATGAATACCATAACGCAAGAAAAACTGAAAAAATATTTCCAAGTAACTACAGATGCCTATACAATGGCAAAAGCTTCAGGAAATAGACTTCCTTCACTAAAAGAACAAAGAGAAGACTTCCTTGATATGATCCAGCGATACATAAAAGATGCAGAACACTTTGAAAAGAAAGGAGAAATTGTAGATGCTTTTGCAGCACTCAATTACGCACATGGATGGCTAGATGCTGGAGCTCGTTTGGGTTTATTTGATGTGCATGATTCTAAATTATTTACTGTAGATTAAGAGTTACTCTCTTCTCATATATCTTGTCAACTCCATGCCGGTAGGAACACGTTCAAATCCTAAACTCTCATAGAAAGCAACATTACCCGGATTTTGTTCCCAAGTAAACAGCCCTATAGAAGCATAGTCTTTATCTCGTACTTTTGCAATCAACCCACTCATAAGCTCTCTTCCTAATCCACGTGTTTGATGATCAGGATGAATAGCAATATCATAAAACATACACATAACTCCATCTTCAACAATTCTTCCAAACCCAACAAGAGAATTACCGGTAATAACATATGCACAATAGCGAGAGTTATCTAAAACTTCTTTCCATTTCTCAGGTCCTCGTTCTCTCCATCCAATAGAACGAAAAAGATCATCGAGTAAACCCAGCACTCTATCATCCTGAGGCACTTTAAAAGGAATTTCCATATCAGGAAGAACGCGAAACTGATAAAGCAATTCTATCATAAAACCAGAAATAAAAGAAGGATATAAAAACGTTTCTAAGAACATTTAAAAGCAAAGCCATCTTAAAAGGTATTATGAAAAAAGTGGTGATTTCCATAGGTGGTTCTCTCATCAATCCTGGAAAACTAAACACAGGTTTTCTTAAAGAACTAAAACAAGTACTAAAAAAACAAAAGGGAAAAATGGTACTTGTGACCGGTGGAGGACACATTGCACGTGAATACATGCATCCTTTTCCAAAAGCTAAAGAAGAAAGTCTCATTGGCATTCAATGTACACAGCTCCATGCAAGACTTCTTTC
>JAHFJQ010000118.1 GCA_023245755.1 archaeon
CTGTAGTATCCCGTTAATATTTCCTATCGATATAATTTTTCGAGTTTTCATTTCTTAAGTTTCCTTATGAAAGCTTGTGATGGTGTTTCAAGTTCATCAAAGTTTAAAGCCTTGTGTGGCTTTAAATCGTTATACCAGTAAATAAATTCTTCTTTTGTTTTGTATGCCCCTCTATGTCTATCATAAGCTTGGAACCATTTCTCAACTTTTCCATTGCTTCTTGGATGCCTTACTTTACAAAGTATTGGTTTGATTCCCTTTGATTTTAAGTAATCTCTAAATCGCGATTTAGCTTCGATAAAATTACTTGTAAAGGTAGATCCATGATCACTTATACATTGTTTTATTTGTCCATGTTTTAATGCTAATTCCATTCCAAGAATGGAATTATCTGTCGATTCTCTGTGATCCTCAATCAAAGCAAGCAGTTTTCTGCTTGCATCATCTTCTACACAGAATACCCAAGTTCCTTTGAAGTAATGCCAGTCAATATGCACAGCAGTTAGAGAATGTCTTCTTTCATAAAATTTCCATTTCTTCTTTCGGATATCTTTGTTAGTCTTCTTTTTGGCATAACCAAGATAAACTAGAATCTGATGGATTCTGTTGTGTCCTATGTGTCTTTGATAGTCTCTATCGATTAACCTCTCCAGAGTGTCTGCAGACACTCTGTATTTTTCATAAGCTTTTTTTACAGTTAGAATTTCCCATTCTTCAAAGGGTTTACGAGGACGACCAAGGTCTTCTCCTATCGTTGGAATCTCTCCTTTTTTATCAAATGCCTCCTTCACCTGATAAACTCTCCTTACGCTTATCTTTGCAACCTTTCTTGCCTGATAAACTGTCTTCCCATCAGCAAGCTTCTTTAAAGTACTTGTAAGCTTTGCCTGTGTCAATTTCATAGGGCTATCTAGAACAGCCTTATGAAATAATTTCGGGATAACACACAATATTTGGGCACCATAATCCTTTTAATGTTAAGAATGAATTAGTGGCTATGTTTAAATGTAATCATGAAGAACACCTACGTACTCTTGAAGAAGGAAGAAATTATATTCGATCAATTTTAGCTAAACAACAGAACATTGAACCCATAATTCGAGGTGTTTTTAATCAATTTTCTATCAACATCCCTAGCTACAAACAATTTTTTTCATCAGTCAATAAATCACTTGAAGAAGTATGTAAAGCATTTCACTTGTTACGTGAGAGTAAATTGGATTTGAAGGTGCAAAGAGGATTTGATTTCATGGTTGTAAGCGCGCCTGATAGAGAAGGTCAATATACTAATATTGGAAATGTAATCTTCAATAAGCACTTCTGTATTTCCTATGAAGAAAAGAAAAGATACTTGTTCGCTGAAGCGGGAGCCGTGAACAATTCCTTTGAATCTGGAAATCTCTATAGCCTCGAAACATCCTCTCGTGTACATTTATTTAAAGAAGTTTATCCTTTTTCACTTGTTCGCGAAAAGAATAGAATGAAAAATCAGCCCTTTTTAACACTGGCATCAAAAGCTAAACCTTTTTCGTATAGGATATTATCTGATACTTTTTGCTTGAAATGATATATCGAAATGGTGAGAAGCAGTAGATTAATAAAGAATGATTCTTTTTTATTTTAGAGGCTAAAAAAATGATGATTGTTGTTAATTTCAAGAATTATGTTTCAAATAGTCGGGCGATTGAATTAGTGCGGAAAATTGATATTTACTGTAATGAAGCGATTCTTGCGGTTCCAGCGATTGATATTCGAGAAATCGCGAAGAATACGACACTGCCCGTATTTGTGCAACATGTGGATTATTTTGAGCCGGGAAGGGCTACCGGTTATTTGATTCCTGAATTTCTCAAAGAAGCTGGTGCTGTTGGTAGTTTGTTGAATCATTCTGAGCACAAAGTTTCATTTACGGCACTTAAAAAAACGATTGCACGATGTCATGAAATAGGATTTAAACTTATTGTTTGTTCTGGAACGTTGCGAGAGATTGAACGCATCAAGAAGTTGAAGCCATTTGCGATTGCGTTTGAAGATCCTACGCTTGTAGCGAGCGGCAAATCAATTACGACCTATAAAACACATGATGTTAAAAAATTTGTTGATCTTCTTAAGGGAAGCGATGTTCTTCCCTTATGCGGGGCCGGTATTAGTTCTGGTGCTGATGTGCAGCGCGCTTTTGCTTTAGACTGTAAAGGAATTTTAGTTTCATCGATTGTTGCTAATAATCCTAAGCCTGAGCAGTTTTTGAAGGAAATTGCTAGTTTGCATCGTGACTAATTGATATTCTTGACAAGTATTCGAATACAATGAAGAACGCAATAATTATAAAGTAAGATTGTTTCTTCTTTCTATGAAAGAAGTTTGGAAAGTTTTTCTTGGAGCTGATCATGCTGGTTTTGCGATGAAGGAAAAAATTAAACTATTTTTGGATCAGCAAGGTATTAGGCATGAAGATCTAGGACCCTTTACATTAGATAAAAATGATGACTATCCTAATTATGCATTTCTTGTTGGCGAACGAGTTGCATGGGAAAAAAATACT
>JAHFJQ010000119.1 GCA_023245755.1 archaeon
TTAAAAATGCCTGTGCTTTTTTTGTAGCTCGTCGCTTCATAATGAAGCTCCTCACTTTACTGGTAGTAGGGGTCTTAGTATCTTCCTACCACCAGATTGTTTTTGTTTACATTAGCTTCTTAGTCTATCGGGCCTCAGGTACAAAGTGAGAACTAAAATTATGGAATACTAAGATTTAATGATAAAAATTAGACTGGAAAGTGACTAACATTGCCACCACTTAACACACATATAATTAACCTGTCTTCTCTAGGCGCATATTCATCGCGGTATAATACAGGATAAATTGTTGCTGCAGATGGTCCTTCAACCTTAACACCAATATCACTGTTAATATATTTCATAGCATCTTCCATTCCAGAATCTTCAATTTCTACAACATCAACTCCTAATGCATTGAGTATAATCTGATTGCTTATTGCAATATTTTTTACAAGAATGGCACCGCCATATTTACTTTCTTGTTGTTTTTCTTTTGGTATACGAAGTCCAACAAATTTAATTTCAGCACCTCTCAATAAACATTCTTGCAACTTACCTTCTTGCAAAGCTCCATTAACTGCACTGCAAATACCTGAAAGAAGTCCACCCCCGCCAATCGGTGTAATAACAATAATCTCCCTGATATTTGCTTCCTTAAAATTTCTAGAACTTAACAATAAGTTTATATGAGCTAAGATCTCAAGACCGATTGTTCCTTGTCCTGCTACTACCCATCTGTCAGTGTAAGGATCAATGTAATATTCTTCTTGCTGCAAGTTATCTTTCAACCAGTCCTTCGCTTCATCAAAAGTTTCCCCCTGCATTTCCAGCTTTGCATTTATTCCAAGTGAAAATAGTCTTTTGATTTCCTCTTGTAGTTTTCTTAGTTTAAGTTCATCTGTTTTTCGGGGAATTACAATCCTAATAGAAGCAGGATGTGGATTAAGTACTTCTGCTGCTTTTAATCCTCCTAGAGCATGATTTCCTGTTGATACAAATGCAAAAGAGTAACCACTATGAGTTTTCATTGCCTGGTGTAATGCAACCAAAGCACCCCGGACCTTATATGCACCTATTGCTGTCAAATCTTCTCTCTTATAGTAAACACCTGATAAAAATTGTGAAGCAGTTAAAGGTGTCCGTGCAACTAAAGGGAATTCTGAACCTGACTTGCTTAACAGTCTTGTATGGTTCCCAACTATATGATCCGCAACTTTTATATCCCTGTATCGATCTGCTAAAACACACAGAGTATTTTGCTCAGCTGAAAGAGGTGTTGATGTTGTAGCAACATGAACTATATCTGGTCGTTTAGAAATGTTGGGAACATCATAGCGAAAGGTAAGCCATATTGCCATGAGATACTGATTTATTGGATATTGCAAGTTTTGTTGAGATTCTCTTGATGTAGCCTCAATGATGTTTTTCCTTGATTTATATACCAGTAAGTCTGCTGCTTTTTGCAGCAATGTTCTTCCCAAGTACTGATCGCAAGAAAAGAAATCATCAATCTCCTTAAAGACATCTGGATGAAAAGTTGTAAAAAGTGGAACAGCACTTTCAGGAAATCCAAAACTATGGACAACCTGTCCAAGAGCATTACCAGTAACAGTGCTAGACAAAGAAAGTTCCATTTCTTCAATATTACGCACCAAATTTTGTACAAGAGTGTATTCTGCAATTTGTTCTGCCAGTCTTTCCTGCAAGCTTGGAGATTTATGCCTAGCGCTTACTAGTACACAATCAACGAAGTAAAGCGGTTTAAGAAAATATATAAAAGGCCACCTTTATAGGAACAAATAAGTCAATGTGTCAGGAGGAATTGACTTATGGCAGCAAAGAAATATATTGTTAAATTATCAAAGAAGGACAAGAAAGTTTTAAGAGATATTGTTAAAAAGGGGATGAATATTGCTTCAGTAATACGCAGAGCACATATTCTTTTAAAATCAGAGCAAGGAATGATCGATAAGACCATTGCCGAACATCTCGATTGTCACGAAGATTCTGTACGTGATACAAGAAAACGGTTTTGTGATAGTGGATTAGAGGATGCTCTTTATGGTTACCATCGTTCAGGCAAGCCACCTACAATTACAAATGAACAAAAACTTAAAACAGTTGCTATTGCATGTACTGAGGCTCCAAAAGGTCATTCACATTGGAGTTTAAAGCTTCTTGCAAAAGAAGTTGTAAAAAAGGGGATACTCCCTTCAATCAGTCATGAAGGAGTAAGAATAATTTTACAAGAACATGACTTAAAGCCACATCTTAAAAAAAATGTGGTGTGTTCCGAAGCTAAATAAAGAGTTTAAAAGTAGAATGGAAGCTCTACTTAAACTATACAAAAAGCCATATGATAAAAACAATCCTGTTGTTTGCGTAGATGAAAAGCCTTACCAGCTTTTAGGAGACACAAGAAAATCGACTTTACCAAAACCAGGAAAAATCGCAAAACAAGATTATGAATACAAAAGAGAAGGAACTTGCAGTATATTTATTGCCATAGAACCAAAAGGTAAAAGACGTTATACGAAAGTTTCTAAACGACGTACAAGA
>JAHFJQ010000120.1 GCA_023245755.1 archaeon
TAAACGATAAGAAAGATGATAATTTTAGCTTGTTGTTTAAAAATATTAAAGACGATAATTATAGTTATATTTCGTTAACAAGATTTTATCATAGCATGATAAAATTTTTATAAAATATTAGAAGATATTTCTAGCTAACGCTACAATAAAATACATTACAATCTATCAAAATAGATAGAAAGCAAATACCTTGTAGCAAGTATAAATCAAACATCGGTAATTATTCGATAGTTTGTAGATATTTAAGAACATTTGCTCTTGCCGAGTGTTCGTCCCTGTCATAAGTCCAAGGACAATGCTCACATTCGAATGTACGGGAAGTTCCTACCGTATAGTTTTTCCGAAGACATTTATCACACACCATCGTTGTTCGGAATTCATCTGAAATGCTCACATTGCACACCACTTCCTCTGCTTTGGATTTTAGCTTTTGGGAAAACTGGTAATGCGATAATTGATTCATCTCTCTTTTTGTGCATTTGTAAGTGGTCTTGTTTTCTACCATTTGTTTGGAGTTGAATTTTGGTAGGTAGAATTTCTTGTGGGTAATTATGTATTTTATTACTTTAAAATGTAGGTCTTTTACTTTATTTTTCAAGTGTTCTTCTATCCTCAGAATCGTTCCTTTGAGTTTTTTTAATTCTGTGTTTAAGTTTAAGTGTGTGTAGAATGGGATTAAAGAACGTAGATAATTTAGTTTTTTATGGACTTTTCTAATCTTGATATCGCATTCTTCTCCAAACTTCCTGGACTCCCCATTAATATTGTATGTTGAAAGAAATGTTTTCACTCCAGGATCTCCACTTCCAAAATCATATAATTTGGGGGTTTCTTTGATTTGAACATCGTATGGGATAGCAAAGTAAAATTTTCCTGTTCTGGTCTTAATGAATTTGATATCGTGTTTAATTCCGTTTTTAAGCACATCATTGTATTTTTTATTCTTTTTTACTCTTCCTTGTAAGCGTATTGCTTGTTTATTAAAGTATCTCGGAAATATGCCTACAGATAGTTGATTTAGGGTAACTGTTGTTTTTGGTATGTTAATACTCTGGTTGTCTTTCTTTTTCCTAAAATTCATTCTTGGAGGTTTTATTTTCTTGGGAACATATTTTCTTTTTTGTTCTTGACATTGTACTCGATATTCTTCCTGTTTTTGTTTTTTGTCCTCATATTTTTCAAACGCTTCCTTAATACCAGTGGTGAACTCTGTAACCGCAAAACCCCTACAATCCTTTGGAGTTTTTATAAGATATCCTAAACCCTGGTCGATTAATCTTGCACTCGTGACAAAATTTGTACATAATTCATGGTTAGTTTTTCCTTTTAATTCTCCTTGTTTCTCGACTAACAGATTAAAGGTTTTTCTGCAATCTCCAGAAAATTTGTTGTATATTTCCCTTTGTTCTTTAGTTGGATAAGCACGTACTTTAAAACATCTAATTACATGGGTTATGGTCTTATTATTCTTATAAAGAGTGGATCTGTGCTCTACGTTATTGTTTTCATCCTTAAACTCCAAATATCCTGCTATATCTTTATCCGCAAGAACATGATTTTCAGACTTTAGATGATTCTTACAGTATTGGTTTCCTTCCTTACATATTAGTCCACATTCTAATCCTTTCTTACTCCTTTCTCTATTTTTACCTTGCGCTTGAGATATGATAAATTTACAAGTATACTCATATAAGTCTAGGGAGCAAGAATCCTTATTCTTATGATCAGGACAAACATCCTCTCCTTCCAACAAAACAGTTCCACACAATTTACCTACACAAACTCCATCAACCTTTACACGTTCCACAAACTCACATCTGGGTTTAAAAACCCTAGCAACTCTCTTTATCCGTTTCTTCCTGTATGCTTGAAGTTTTCTTTTTTGTATACCTTCTTTTACCGTTTGCTCTACAGGAAAACACGTGTATGATGGACATAAGGTCTTTGGACAACTCTTCGTCTGGAGATGTACTATCCTGTTCGAGTACAGTGAGTTTTGTTCCGTAGAAGGAAAAGAACCATTGGAGCAGTTCAAATCCAAACCTACATATTCTATCCCTGCTTGATACCACAACTTCCCCGACAACTCCTGTAGTTGTTCTCTCAAGAAGTGATATGAGTGATCTTCTTTTCCAGTTAAGACCGCTTCCAACATCTTTAACAACCGTGTAGGACGGATATAAGGATTGAAGATATTCTTCCTGTCTCTTAAGATCATCTCTCTGTTTTCCTGAAGAAACTCTACAATAGCAGTAGTTTTCTTTTCCCTGATCAGTGTTGCTAGTGTTTCCTTCTTCTTCGAAGGAAATGCTAACATTATCTGTGTTTTTAAACGATTTGATATCGTATCTTCTTTGACCAGTAACGGGTTTTGTTCTGATACATTTAATAACACCTCGTCTTTCCCATTCCCTGAGTATTGCTGTGGACACTCCGAAATACTCGGCTGCGTCTTTTGGTTTCTTATATCCATTCATCCATAGCTTGATGTTAATAGTCTTAGCTTTAAGCCTGTTTATAAAAGTTTTCTTTC
>JAHFJQ010000003.1:0-1532 GCA_023245755.1 archaeon
GTGAACATGTGGTACAAGTTGTCCTGCATCTTTTCCATTATTTTGTAAGACATTGAGTCCGTCAGTATATTTCATTAGTGCCTTTACTACTTTGTGGACAGTTTCCATATAGGAAAGGAATTCTTTTTCTGGCATAGAAGAAAGGCTTTCATAATGTGTTTTTGGAATAACAAGGGTATGCCCTTTACTAATAGGATTAACATCTAAAAATGCAATAGCATGCGCATCGTCATAAACTTTAAGTGCAGGTATTTCACCAGAAAGAATCATACAAAAAACACAATTAGGCATCTTTAGAGCCTCTAAAGATTTCTTTCTTATTTTGTTTCACACCATCAAGAATTTGTTGCTTTGCAATTTCAAGAAGTCCAATACTTTCTTGTGGACTCATGTTCTTGGTCGTCATTTCAGTAGCCATTTTCCCATCCTTAACAGTAAAACGCACCATAAATATTTTATCTTCTTTCACAAAAAAGGAAAGTGAAATAATCTTTTTAAAAGTATCTCTTTTCTCCATTAACTTTAAATAGAAATGCTTCATCTATCCCTATACAATGAAGAGAATTTTATTTATAACCGCAATATGTATTTTGATGGTCGCAACCCTTGTGCAAGCACATGAAGGTGAAAGTGATTTTAATAAATTTTTAGGAATTGACACGCAAGGACTAAGTCAAGAAGAAACGATACACGTACAAAAGCATGCAGTAATGGATGATCTTGAAAAAGTAGGCAATAAAGCAAATGAAGAGTTAGCAAACCTTCCTGGTCTTGCAAAAATCATTGTAGGAAAAACGAATATAAATATCTATTTTGAAGGTGAAGATGTTATTGGTGTTCAAGTACAAGATGGTAAAATAACCACGATACAATATGGCACTATAGAAGATGTTACCTTTAACGTATACATCTCTGATAATGTATTCATAAGTTTAGAAGATAATACCTTTGATTTAAAGCAAGCCTTAAGCAATAAAGATATTACCTTTAAAGGCGTTGGCTTTGTGGGAAAAATGAAATATGGAATGGTGAAAGCTGTTCTCGCTATTATTGGGAGTTAGACACAAAGCTTATAAGCAAAGAACGGCTATACTCTAGTATGGAGTATCCAGTATATTATAGTCTGGAGGAAGCACGGCTTCTCCTTCCAATAGTGGAAGAAAAAATTCTCAAAATAGTAAAAACACATAAAGCTCTAGAGCTGCTTAGCACTATCAATATTGAAAATCAAGAAGGGGAACAAGAAGTAGATTTAATGATTACAAAATTAAATATGAACTATTACAAAAGACTCTTCTATTATCATAAATATATTGCAGAATTACTCACCATGGGCGTAGTCATCAAAGATATTCAGAAAGGCCTTGTTGATTTTAATGCAAAGCATGAAGGTAGAGATATTTATCTTTGTTGGCATCTTGGGGAGAGAGACATAGGGTATTGGCATGAAGTAAGTGATGGATTTACTGGAAGACAGTCTATTACTCTTTTAGAGAAAAAAACGGCATAATCCAAGAAAGATTTATATATTC
>JAHFJQ010000003.1:1542-3006 GCA_023245755.1 archaeon
CAAGAAAGAATAGAGAAAGTAAAGAAATTGAGAGAGATGGGCATTGACCCTTATCCATATTCTTACAAAGAGTATACCTTTACTACCATCCTTTTAGAGAAATATAAAACCTTGAAGGAAGGAGAATCAGTAAAAGAGAAAGTTTCTATTATGGGAAGACTCATGACCTTAAGAGAAATGGGAAAGGCCTCCTTCGGTCACATAGAAGATCAAGAAGGACAGATGCAAGTCTATTTTCGAGAAGAAGATCTCAAAAATTATGATGTTTTCAAGTTAGTAGATATGGGAGATATTCTCGGTATAAAGGGGGAAGTTTTTAGAACAAAAAAAGGAGAATTAACAATTTGGGCAAAAGAGTTTGTTCTGCTGAGTAAATCTCTTCTTCCTCTTCCAGATAAATTTCACGGTATTCAAGATACAGAAATTCGTTACCGCCAAAGATATGTGGATCTCATTACAAATCCCGAAGTAAAGAAAACCTTTGTCCTCAGGAGTAAGATCATTACTGCTATGAGAGAATACTTGGATCAAAAAGGATTCATAGAAGTAGAAATCCCTACATTACAGCCAGTATATGGTGGTGCAAATGCTCGCCCATTTAAGACGCATATTAATGCTTGGAATATGGACCTATTTTTGTCTATTTCTCCAGAATTATATCTAAAGAGGCTCATCGTTGGAGGATATGAAAAAGTCTATACCATTTGCAAAAATTTTAGAAATGAAGGCGTAGATAAAACTCATAATCCAGAATTTACCATGATGGAATGTTATTGGAGTGGGGTTGATTATAATGACATGATGAAATTGACCGAAGACCTTTATGAACATATTGCAAAAAAAGTTCTTGGGACAACAGAAATAGTGTATCAGGGGACAAAAATAAGTCTAAAAACACCTTGGAAGAGAATGACAATGTATGAAGCATTAAATACATACGCAAAAATCGATGTTTCTAAAATGTCTGAAAAAGAGCTTCTCAAGCTTTTAGATCAACACAAAATTATCTATGATAAAAAGAGCACAACAAAAGGTTTAGCAATTGCAGCATTATTTGAAGAGTTATGTGAAAAGACTCTTATTCAACCAACCTTTATTACAGATCATCCTAGAGAAACAACTCCTTTGTGTAAACTAAAGAGAGGAAATCAAGAGTTGATTGAACGTTTTGAACCCTATATTAATGGATGGGAAATAGGTAATGGATATTCTGAATTAACAGATCCCCTTCTTCAAAGACAGTTTTTAGAAGAACAAGTGGAACGTGGTCGTGGCGGAGATGAAGAAGCGCATCAAATGGATAACGATTTTATACGTTCTATGGAATATGGGCTTCCTCCAACAGGTGGTGTAGGGGTTGGTGTAGATCGTATGGTGATTTTGTTGACGAATGCATCCTCTATTAAAGAAGTGATTCTCTTCCCTACAATGAAACCAGAGAATGATTAAAGAGAACGATATCTA
>JAHFJQ010000003.1:3016-20174 GCA_023245755.1 archaeon
CTACCAATTTCTTTACGTATCTGTGCTTCTTTCCAACCAACGCCTTTAAGATCTTCAAGGATAGCTTCTTCAGTATGACCCATACTGAGTCTTTGATAAATATAGTTTTCAAATTTTCCTCCAGGAAGTTTTTTTATCTCTTGGAGCAGTACATGATAGTCTCTTTTATTCCATCCTTGATCAAGAAGATCTTGTTCCAGGTTTTCTTTTGTAATATTTTTGAAAATATGTTTTTTTAATTCTGCAAAGTCTTTTTTTTGTTCAAGGATATCTTTTTCAGAAAATGGATACCTTTTCTGTAAAGTAAGAATCAATGCAAGACCCGCATGGGAAATAAAAATAATCGCTAGGAAAAGGAGGAGGGTGGTGAAGAAAGAAGTCACGAGTTCTTTGTTAAATGCCGAGCTTTCTTTTGGAGTAAGAATGTTTGTGGTTTCATTTACAGAGGAAGGGGAGCTATCTTCTGTTGTCGTGGTATTTTGTTGACGTGTATCTACATCAATAGTAAAAGTGCCAAAACCATTGACTGTGCTTTCAAGATAATAATAGTCTTCATCTTCAGAAACAGAAGTGATTGTATACTCATTTCCATTACTATCATAAAAGAGAATATCCTCTATGCTATAACCATTTTCTTCAAGCCATGCTTTATCCACAGTATATTCTAAGGTGAGGTATTCAAGAGAGGAGCTTTCCATTGAATCAGAAGTCACAGAAAAAGATCCATAAGCATTTCCAGCATCCTGTCCACGAATACTAATGATGACATTTTCTAAATCGGTATTTGAGGCAAAAGTAACGGTGAAGAGTGCAAGTGTAGGATCATCAAGTTCTATAGTCTCCTCTTGTCCAGAATAAAGTCTTGCATAGGGATATTCATAAGTGGTATAATTCACTATTTCTTCATCATGGAAAGGGATATATGGCCCTCTTTGTCGAGCAGGAGCCTGTGGAGTAGGAGTAACGGAAGGCTTTGGAGGAGGAGTGCCAGAAAGAGTATAGGTTCCAAAATCCCTTGTACTAAAGCTAATACTCATTTTTCCTTTTGGCGTGGTTTCACTTTTAGGAACCCATTCATTTTTGTGATAATCAAAATAATATAATCGAAATGTAGTCGCAAATTTACCAGCAATATCTTCGTTAACATAAAAGAGTGTGACAGTAGCATTAGAGCTTAAATTGGCTGCAAGGAAATCATCAGGGATAACCGTCCAGAACGCAACGATATTTGATTCAAGTCCAGTTGCTGGAGGTTCTGGGCTAAAATCTCCTGGGTATTTAATGGTAAATATTTTGGCATTCAATGTGTTTCGTGGGGTAAGAGAAATGCTTGTAATATTTTCACCAGCTAAAGTTATCAAATCAATAGTGGTACTTGTATTAGCAATATAAGTCTGTGTAGTGATATTTTGCACAGGGTTATTTAGACTTCTATTGAAAACGTAGAAACTCATGGTAGTATTGACAAAAATATTCGCAGTATCATTGCAATTAAAATAATACGTATAGTTTCCCACGATAGTACTGATATTAAAGGAAACACTATGTTTTAATCCGAAAGTAAAATTCATAGGTTCATATTTTCCTTCATGATCCTTGAATTCACAATATACTGGTTCACTCGAAGTAAGGTTTATAGGAAAAAGAGATAATGAACGAACAGCAATAGGTGAGCTATCCACAGTAAGAGTAGGGCTTCTAGTATCAAGTCGTATTGCTCCTGTAGACCAAGGTCCTTGTTCTTTTTCTCCATCAACAGTAAGATTGAAATTTTGTATTGCACGAACTCTCCAGTAGTAGGTATTATCTGCATAGTCTGCAGTAGTAAGAGTATAGTTTGTGCTATTCAAGTCTGCTAATGCTTCTCTAGTTACGCGGCTAATTCTAAACTCATCCACAGTTCCATTTAAGGGAAATATCCCGCTAGTGCTTGCTGTAGTTCCAATATAGAAGAACCCTTCACCATATCCTGTAAGCAAGGGTGGAGCCACTGTTCGATTAACTCGTGCACCATCAACAAAAAGGGTCATATTTTCTCTTTGTTTCCAAGAAACAGCAAGGTGATGCCATTCATAGGCATTCCAGGAACTAATGTTGTATGTTAAGATACTTGCATTAAGCGCATCAAGACTAACTGTAAGAAGGGATCCAGATCGATTCATGGCAACTTTATTTGCAGCTTGGTCCAGAAAATAATTCACCTGACTATCATTTGTATTCCAATACGGTTGTATCCAAAATTCAATCGTCCCTTGATCTGTATTAAGTGGGGTAGAAGGGAAACGCAAATATTGGCCACCACCAGAAAATTGAAAACCGGTTCCCCATTTCCCTCCCGTTCTATAACTTAAAAAGTTCCCACTAACACCTTTGTTTCTTAACTTTTCTTTGCTGTCAAAGTGAAGAATAAAACTTGTGCTATTATCATTACTGTATTCTAATGGAGAAAAGTTATTCACAGCAAGAGTACTAAGAAGGATAGTACTAAAGTTGGAATCATTAGCAAACATAAACTCATAGTATCTACTATTATTCTCTAAGTCTCTAGCGGTGTTCCAAGTAAGACTGATGTTAACACCTGTAACTAAAGTATTATTTGCTGGGAGAGTGAGAGAGAGATTTTCCGGAGCATGATTAAAAATAAATGTCGAATAATTAAATACACGTAAAGAAACATCATAAAGAGTAGGGGTTTTTGTACTATCATTGCTTGCAAAGAAAATTCTATACTGAACAAAGCGGTTGAGTTCTCCGCTAAATTCTCCTCCTGAAGAGTTTGTAAACACATCTTGTCCATGGAGCCAAACTTCAGAAGCACTCAAAGTTCTATTGTACAAAGCAAAACTATCCATCGTTCCATTGAAAGCAACAAATCCAGTTGCATCTCCAAGAATAAGAGAATTAGTTGCTACATCGATAGTTCCATTCATAGAACTAGTTGCTTCAAGATTTCCATTGATATAGAGCCGAGTAATATTATCTGAGTCATGGCTAACAGCAATATAATTCCATTGATCTAAAGACAAGGGAGAAGTACTTGCAACAGTAGACATACTACCTGTGTAGCTTGCATTAAATATGACATTTCCACTAGAGTTCGTATAGAGGTAGTACTGGTTTTTAAAAAAGAAAGGAACATTTGCAATTCGATCTGTGGGTTGTACCCAAAGTTCAAAGGTATAGTTATTAGGATTAACAAGAGCAAGAGTGGGTGCATATGCAACAGTGATTCCACTAATTCCATAGAATCGCGTACCAAAACCCTGTTTTCCTTGTACGATAAAATCAACATCAGAGAAATTTGCTTGGTAAGCAAAATATCCTTTAGAAATACTCACATTCCCTTCTCCTTCCGAGAAATCAAATCCCACGAGTAAATTTCGATCTTTACTATGCGTATAATCTGGACCAGAAAAGTTTCCTCCAAGAATACTATCATTATCCCCAGCAATACCGCTACGTATTTGCAAAGAGATATTTGTACCTAATGGGGTAATGTTATTCCATCGAAGAATAGGATCATCATATCCATTAGGCAGTTCAAAAATAGGGGAGGTAAAATTCCCTGTAGTAAAATATGCTGTACTGCTTGTATTACTCAGAGTAATATTCCCTGGTTGAATAGTACAATTTACGTTTGCACAAGTTCCATTTCCAAATTGTGCTTGCGTTGTGCTAATAAGCAAAGTGTTATGTTTTGAGTTCTTTGAGATACCATAAAGATAATGATCATAAACTTCAGAAATAGTTAAAGGGCTACGGTACAAGGCAATCTCATCAATAAAACCTTTAAAGGCATTCCCAGTAGCAGGATCACTTCCAAAATAAAGAACTCCAGAGTAATTCCCTAAACGTCCAGAGAGCGCTGTACTATTGTCTAATGCTCCATTCAAATAAAGAGAAAGTGTGGTATTATCATAACTTACCACAAGTTGATTCCATCTGTTTAAAGGAATAACGGATGAGGAAACAATCCTTTGTGCACTAGGAGCATTTCCCAAGGGGAAGTGCACCCTAATAATTCCTGACTGGACAAAAACACGAAACCCATTGAGGTTATAAAATTCTTGAGTTCCACTACCTTGTGGATAAAGCCAAAGTTCCAAACTAAAATTTCCAGTAAGGTTTAAGCCTGCAGTATTTCCAACAGTAATATTATTTGTAGCATTAGGCACAATAGCATAATAGTCTCTTCCTAAAGTCCAGTTAGGGGAAGTACTAGATCCAGAGTAGTTATTCACAAACTCCTGAAATTCTGTTCCGCCTCCTTCATCAAAGGGCCAGTAGGCAACAAGAGTATTTCCTTGCTGAGGGATAATCGCACAATCCGCATGATCATGGACACTTGCATTTCCTGGGCCAAGGCTACTTCGATTATCTAAACGCAGAGAACTCCCATTTACATACCAGATATAAAGAAGTTGTGTGACATCAGGACTCAGAGAACCATTACTACAAGTAAGGGTGTCATTAATATACGGTTTAACTGGCTCAATTATAACATGGTCTACTTGATACGTACCTGTACTGTTTGCGAGAAAGAATCCTGAGTCTGTGCTTTCAATACCTGCAGTTTCTTCACTAGTACTTTGTATTCCAAATGAGATCTGATCAAAGAAAGAAAGTGCTGAGCTTTGTTTTTGATACAAAATGGATTCATTTGCAACAACAGTGCCATTGATAATAAGATCCACAGAAACAGTTCCATTATCTAAGATAAAAGAATCCAGATCAAGAGAAAGTGTATTGCTTGTGACATAAGAACTAAGATTATAAATCTCATAAAGTGTTAGATTTTGGCTAATTCTTACAAATCCATCACTGAGGTTCCAACTAGGATCAACAGAAAAAGAAACAATATTGTCTGGTTCTAAAAAGGTAAATCCTAAAAATGAAGGAGCGAAAAAAAAGAAACTCAAGAGAAGGGCAAGCAAGACAAAAAGAAGGAGAAAATATTTTCTATTCTTTGAAAATACTTCCTTGTTAAATAGTCTCGCTCCATTTTGAGAAAAAGAGCGGGAATCACGTCTAGTTTTGCTCATACAGAATTTCCCCTTTTCAAGAAAAAAATGGCTTTATGTGTTAAATACTTTTCTTTTTACAGACAATATAACTAAAAGATAACAATCTTTAAAAGGCCACTATTCCTACCACTATCTATGAAAACCGGTGTTACAGTTGCTGATGGAATGTCTGTAAATCCTGTCACAATTTCTAGTACAAAAAGTATCCTTGAATGCGCAAAAATAATGGCCAAAAAAAGAGTAGGCAGCCTTCTTATTGTGAAAGAAGATCAGCTTGAAGGGATCATTACAGAAAAAGATTTGGTTCACTTTCTAGCAAAAGGCTTGAACCCAGAAGCAACGAAAGTAAAAGAAGTGATGGTCAAAAAAATCCATACGATTTCTCCTGAAGAGGATCTTTCAGAAGCAGTGAGCACGATGAAGCGGGAAAAGGTAAGAAGACTTCCTGTAGTTAGTAAGAAAAAGCTTATTGGTATGCTTACACTCAATGATATTATCAAACTTCAGCCTGCACTTTTTGATTTGCTCAGAGAGCAATCAAACATTCGTTTACAAAAACAAAAAGAAAAATCTGTGGAAGGCACCTGTGAAGTTTGTGAAAATTTTGGAAAACTCTATGAAGTAGATGATCAATACATCTGTGCAGAGTGTAGTAATGAAAAAACCCTCCGATCTTCTGATGAGGACTAAGTCCTAACCGAAACTATTATTAAGTTCTCTCTCTCATAAAGAACAAATGGGTGCAGAAAAAAGAAAAGAAATTAAGATTGTAAATAATGCCCAGATAAAGCATCATTCGTATGTAGATATAATGGGATTATTAAAATCCATTCCTTCTTGGTTTAATCAAATGGGCTATTTTTTTTATGAAAAGGGCCTCGCAGAAAAAGATATCGGTTCAGGAGATCAAATTGATACGGAATGGACAGCAGAAAAAGAGGTAACAGAATATGTGAAGTTTGCTTTCGATCTAAGTATATCTGCAAAAGATGTACGAAAAATTGTCCTAGAAGATGGTCAAGAAATCTATTGGGGAAGAATTTTAATCATGATGACTGCAACAATAAAGAAGGATTATCAGAATAAATATGGTTCTGTGTGGTATGAAGAAATGATGCGCCAGTTTTATGAAAAATACATTGTTGAGGCAGACTTAAAAAAGTTCATGGGAAAACTCGCTGTAGAGTCTATTGATCTCACAAATACATTAAAATCCCATCTAAAATAGAAAGCTTTATATCTAAAAAACCCTCTAAATGCCCCATGGGTGTAAAAGATTTTCTCAGTCCTGCAAAAACAATTAGCAGTACGCTTGTCTATGATCAAAAGGAATTATATAATTATTTAAAAAAATGGTTAAGTCTCAGGGGCTATGATGCTGCAGAGACAGATTATACAGAAAAAATTCTTGCAGAAGGGAAGAAATTATATTCTTTTCAATGGGTTGCGGATAAACGGGTAGATGATTATACGAAGTTTCTCTTTAGTATTGATTTTAAGGCAGAAGCAGAAAATGTACAAGTAGAACTGCATGATGGAAAAAAGAAAACCGCACAGAAAGGTACAGTCACTATAAAAATTGCAAATTATATTGAAAAGGATATTGACTCAGATTGGAACTTATCAAAAAAAACTGCTTATCAGACACTTTTTCGGGAGATTTATGATAAAATGGTTGCAAAGGGAAAATGGTCTCGCTATCAATCTGAATTAGGAAAGGATGGTGGTGCTTTTATTGCGGATATAAAAACCTACCTTAAAATACATCGATACGAATAACATGATTCACTATTCTTTAACTAAAGGGGCATTTACACGAAAAGAACTCAATGTAACCGGTAAATTAGCAGAAGATTTTTTTCAGACTGCAAAAGATTCTTCACAAATGCCAGAAAAGGAGTTAACCTTTAAACTTTTAACACAAAAGTTTCCTCTCAGTGTAAATATCATTTATGACGACAAAAAGGTTATTGGGTATACTTTTGCACTTCCCTGTGATAAAGAAACTATGCATGCTTTTGTAAAGGGAAAAATAACCGAAAAAGAGTTATTCTATGCCATACGTGACAAGATCTCTCCAGAAGAGTATTGCTGTATATACCTTGTAGACTCTTTAATTATTTCTACGTATAGAAGAAAAGGGTTAGCAATAAAGGCAAGAGTCATGCAAATAAAGAAATATCAGAGTGCTCTTAGAAAGAAAGATCTTATCCTTTTCTCTTGGCCTTTCACAAAGGAAGGGAAAGCCTTTGGAAGAAAACTTGCAAAGATAATGGGCTTAAAGATTCTCTTTAAACCGCATAAACCTTAAATTCTACAGTCTGGAGCCCTTTTAGGCACAACCACAGCTTTATAAAGGGCAACATATCCCAACAGTATAGGAAATAAAATGTTAGTAGAAGAATTAAACTTAAATCATAATATTCTCAAGGCAATCAAAGCCCTTGGTTATGAAAACGCGACGCAAATTCAGGAAAAATGTATTCCTGAGATTAAGAATGGCAAGGACGTTGTTGGTCAGTCTAGTACAGGATCTGGAAAAACTGCAGCTTTTGGCCTTCCTCTTTTAGAAAAAATAGAAAATGGCAAGGGTTTACAATCATTAATCTTGACTCCAACCAGAGAACTCTGTGTACAAGTTAGTGATGCATTATTCTCTTTTAGTAAATTTACTGGTGCAAGAATAACAAGTGTCTATGGTGGAGTAGCTATTGGTCCACAAATCAATGCGCTTCAAAGAGCAGATGTTGTTATTGGAACACCTGGAAGAATCCTCGATCATATGGAAAGAGGAACAATAAATTTCTCCAAAGTAAAAATCCTTGTTTTAGATGAAGCAGATAAAATGTTTGAGATGGGTTTCATCGAAGATGTAGAAAGAATAATAAAGCATATTCCAAAAGAAAGACAAACACTCCTGTTCAGTGCAACACTTTCTACAAGTATTCAACAATTAGTACAGAGGTATTTACGTCATCCTGTGACCGTAAAAGCAGAAGTTCACGTAGCAAAACATTTGCTCAAGCAACGATACTACGTAGTACGAAACCATGAGAAATTCTCTTTGTTAGTCAATCTTATAAAACTAAATCCAAATGGTTTAGGCATTGTTTTCTGTGGAACACGTCGTGGTGTTGACCAAGTCACACGAAATCTTCGTGGACAAGCTATCAAAGCTATGGCTATTCATGGGGGTTTAACCCAAAGTAAAAGAATGCATGCATTAGACAACCTCAAAAGAGAAAGTATCAATATCCTTGTCGCAACCGATGTTGCAGCTCGAGGATTAGATATAAAGAATGTTGCGCATGTCTATAATTATGACGTTCCTAAAACTGCAGAAGAATATGTTCATAGGGTAGGAAGAACTGCTCGTGCAGGTGCAGAAGGGGATGCTATAACTTTACTTGCAGAACATGATTACGAAAATTTTAATAGAATTCTTTCAGATCGATCTTTAACTATAAGAAAAGAAGATCTCCCAGCATTTGAAAAAATTGCTTTCCAAAAAGACTCACAGGGGGACCGAGAGGGTTCTCGTGGTGGTTTTGGTGGCAGAGGCGGGGGTTCTTTCCGTGGTGGTTCTGGATCTGGTCGTGGAAGAAGTTCTCCTTCATCTCAAGGATCTTCTTATGGTGGTCGTGGAAGACGAGAAGAAGAACACCGTGGCCCAAGCTTTGGAAGAAAGAAGGGTTCTGTCTTTACACGAAGATAAACTCTAAAATGGAAGATATCTCTTTTGAAGAATATGAAGTAGAAGTTTTCTCTCCACAAGATCCAAGAAATGCTGCAACCTTAGGCAGATACGAAACTCTTTCTAAAGCAGAAGATGCAATAAGAGAATATACTCCCCCCTTTGAAGGTTTGTCAGCGGAGCATTTTCTATCTGCAAATGTTATTCCAACACCCAATGATCCTGATGAAAGTATGGCTCATATCCCTCCAATTCTAAGAGCTCGATGGAGAAATCCTTTAGTAAGACCAAGACAATCTTATACTATCAGAAGGAAGAGGGAAACTTTACCTAGCAATTGTTTTCCAACAAATCTTCAAGGGGTGCTTAGAGGTAGTACAGTTATTGAATACAAAAGAGATAGAAGGACTCCAGAAGTCTATGGGTATGATAGAACGGAAAGAGACTGGGGTAAAACCTTAACTGCTATAGCAATAGATGAACAAGGGCTAGGAGTGAGAGTATATTCTTTGCTCAATCGTGCTTGTGGGGGAATATACGTGCCTGTAGGGGTTCCAAGAATTATTACAGATCAGCTAATGAAAGAATTAAGAAGATCTTATGATGTAGTGGATCAAGTCAGTGATTATATCTCTTACGATGAAGAAAAATCCTGGCAAGCTTTAGGCTGGAGACAGTCTGAAGAAATAGTCTCACAAAGTTCCTTTCAATAAATTTTCTCCAAACCTTTTTATATTTCTTTACTCTTAATCATAGAGAATGGTAAGTATTTCTAAAGCAAAAGTCAGTGATGCACCTGGAATTAGAAAGCTGGAACAGCAAATATGGAGGGAAAAAGAAACAACAGGCAAGTATGAAGATGGCTATATCATACGCTTTGAATATGCTTTTGTTGCAAAAGAAAAGAATAAAATTATAGGTGCAATTCTTGCAATGAAAACAGCAAACGATGAAGTCTATGTAGAAGATATTATTATTTCTCCAAAATGGCAACATCAAGGTATAGGAAAAAGGCTCTATGAAACGCTCCTTGCATACTGTGGAAATATCCCCATTCTTGCTCTGGTAGATACAAAAAATGAAGCTTCCATTCAGTTGCATAAAGAGTTAGGATTTAGAGGAACAAAAAAGCTCAAAAATCCTTTTGGGGTTGTTTCTGCAACACATTTTCTCATGAGAAGAGAAAAAAAGTAATAAGCTTTATATAGGAAACAAGGGCTCAAAAATGTATGAAACTGCTCTTAGTCTACCCTCCTTTTTGTACTCCAACAATCCTTCCGTATTCCTTAGCTTCGCTCAAGCATTTTCTCAAGACAAATCTGGACTTAGAAATAGATGTTCTTGACCTGAACGCAGAGTTTCACAAAAGAAAGTTTGCTCAGTACTATAAACGGGTACATGAGACAAAAACAAAAGAAGAGTATGCAAAACTTTTTCAAGAGTTTGAGAAAGAATCAAGAGAAGTATATGCAAAGAATAACAAAGCCGTAGTACACGGAGAAAATCCAGAATATTTCCAGGAAATTTTTTCTCTCATACACTCTAACAAGTATGACTGTATCGCCTTTAGCCTAGTATATAACAGCCAGTGTTTCTATGCGACAGCGCTCTTAAAAGAATTACAAAAACAGAATGTAACATGCATTCTTGGTGGTCCAGCAGCAAAAGGAAAAACTTTGGGCTACGGAACCTTGTTAGATAGTGAGCAGAAGACTCTTGATTTTTTTACAGAGAAAGGAGTACAGAAAAAGCAAGCAAACTTCTACGCAGCAGATAATCCCTTAGATTTTTCTGATTTCTCGCAAGAAAACTATCTCTCCAAAGAAAGGATCCTTCCCCTAAAAACTTCCAGTACTTGTTTTTACAAACAATGTACCTTCTGTACCCATTTCGCTCTTGTGCCTTACAAAGAATATGAAACAGCCTGGCTAGAAAATACATTGAAGAAAAATAACGCCAAATATGTCTTTATTATTGATGATATGATTGCAAAAGAAAGGCTTCTTGTTCTTTCACAGATATGTAAACCCCTACAAGTAGAATGGGCCTGCCAACTTCGTCCCACATCTGATCTCTTAGGAATAAGCAAAGAGCTCTATAGCGGCGGTTTACGTTCTGTTTCCTGGGGTGTAGAGTCTGGCTGTCAAAGAATTCTTGATCTTATGAAAAAAGGAACAGAGATACAAGCAGTACAAGATGTATTAAAAGAAAGTCATGAAGCGGGTGTACAGAATATTTTGTATATCATGTTTGCCTTTCCTACAGAGACAAAAGAAGAATATATGGAAACAATTGAGTTTTTAGAAAAGAACAAAGAACATATCGATTTAGTCTGTACCAGTATTTTTGGCCTGCAACGTGGGGCAAAGGCATTTGATTCGCCCAAAGACTACGGTATCTTAGAGATCAAAGAAAGCACAAGAACCATTCTTCAGGGAAATGTAACCTATGTCGTAAGTCAAGGCTTAGGAAATGAAGAGGCTCGTATTTTGCAAAAAAAAGTGCAACATAGAATTGATCGGATCAATAAAATCCCTAAAGTGTTTAAGTGTTCTCGAGAACAAGTGCTTCTTTATAAATAGTTTTTCTATCCTCAGAAACAAATCTTTTTTAAATATCTAAAGCTTAGGAAAATAGAGAAAAAAGAAGAGAAATCTTCTAGGAGGGAGAAATGAATTTCGCCATATGGATAGCATTAATTAACATTGCCTTAGGGGTAGCAATTTTGGTATTTCCCACATTCCTCCGTTTTTTAGTGGGCGCATACTTTATTATAAATGGACTTTTTGTTCTCTTTTCCATTTCTTAATTTTTTTATTTTCTTCTTCTCAAATTAGAATTCTTCTTTCTGTTTTTGATATTCTAAATAAGAACCAAAAAAAGCGCCTTGTTCAGAATGATCAAGACATACATACAACCCTTCAATACTTGTGCATAAGGGATCATGAAGAAGTTCCGATTCAAGGTACCTTGAATCTGGTTGCAGAGTAGAGAGGGTCATAAGTGCAAATGCAGCAACGACACCTGCACCAATACCGTAAAAAACGCTACGCAAGGGGTGTTTTATACGCACAGGAGTAGGGGGTATGCAAGCAGGAGAAGGGATTCTTTCTTCGAGATTTTGCATGCGTGCTTGTGCAATTCTTTCATCTCGTGCACGATAGGCCTCAAAGATATCTACAACTCCTTCTGGAACTCTTTCTTCTTCAAGAAGGGAAGGATCGCACCTATATGCAGAAAAAGAAATATCTCTACGAACAAGTTCAGCAGCAATAGGCACAGGTATATCCCATGTGTGCAATGTAGGGAGGTATTCGGCTAAGCCAGAATATCCCTGCTTTTGTGCAAATCTATCTAAAATGCGAAGATCAGTAATCTCAAAGACTTCTGCCATAGCAAAATATCCTTCATTTATGTTATAAAAGTCTTATGGTGGGGGCATGAAGAAAAGGGACCCTAGCGGAGTAGGGGTCTCTAATAAGTAGTAACATTTATAAAGTTTGAATTCTCCTAAAAAAGGATGGTATCTAGCCCTATACATATTTGTGGACTTCCAAGACAAGATTATGGCGTTTCTACAACTATGGTTATTGGGGGTAAATATCGTTTATCTGTCGCAGCTCGTACTGCGGATGCCCCTGGTCACATAGGCAATGAAGACAATTTTCTTATTTCTCCAGGATTTTTAGGGATTTATGACGGTGTAGGGGGGAATCCTTGTGGAGAGCTTGCAAGTTATATCTCCTCCATTTGTTATGGAATCTATAGTGTCCGCAGTGATCCTAAACTAGTACAATGGTTTTTGAATCAACCCTTCGTTACAGAAAATCCTGCCCTTCTAGAAAGTCTTCGTGGTTTTTATGCAAGTTTAACACCAACTACTTCTCTTGAAGATGTTATGCAAGCAACACATTGTTTGCTCAATGAAGAATCTGATAGAAGAGAACTACTTGAGCCAATGGCAACGACATTTGCAGTAGTTGATTTAACTTCACCAGAAGGAAGATCTCATTTTCAAGGAAATTCTCAAATTGCTTTTTTTTCTGATGATGGGGGTGGATCTATAACAAATGAAGATTCCTCTTCCGCAGTAGATGGTCGTAACAGAAAAACTGGTGCTCGTTTATCTTTTGATGAAGTGTTATATGATTCTGAAAGGCATTATTTAAGATACGCAATAGGAGGCATTGAACCTAATAGAGACAGAGCAGCTTCCTCAATTCATTTGTATGATGGAATGAACCTTCTTCTTTTTACCGATGGTTTAGAATATTGCAATCCTGAAGAAAGGGATCGAGAATTTTGTGTTCTTGATGCAATGAGACTTGCACGTCCAATATTAGGGAACAGAAGCATAAGCTGCCTAGAAAGAGTGAATATGGCTGCAGATGCTATCATAGGAAAAGCTATTTCCCTAAAGGGAGGAAGAAATTTCTCTGATGAGTGCACTATTCTTTGTGGTAGACTTGAAAGTCTGAGAGAATAGTTTCAAAAATAAGTGATTCTCTTTATTTAGAAAATATTGTAGTCAGGAAGAACTCAAAGTCGCCAAATTTTAGTTCCTAGTAAGGAGTAATAGAAGAAAGTTTTATAAAGAGGACTTAAATTATTTTGTTATATGGAATTATATGATAGACTAGATCAAGTTACAGAACATGTTATTCAGAGAGGAAGTACTATCCATTTAGGTTCTCTTCGGCATCCAGAAGGAATACGAGAGGTGTTAAGTGAGGCTAATTCTCTAAGTGCGGGATTTGCAGAAAGGCGTTTACTTTTAGGAACAGTAACTGTTAGACTTGTACAAACTTCTTGTGGAAATACCAACACTCATGGAGGGTATACATCAGGAACTGATAGAACATACCTTTCTCTATGTTTTCAAGGTATTGAAGGAGAACAATTTTGGGCTAACAAGTTACTTGGAGGAAGAAGCTATGTTGTACCTCATGGTTTTGGAGATTCAAGTTCAACAATTATTCCTGAAGAACAATGGCAAGTAGTAACTGGTAATACCTTTAGCCCTGAAAGATTAGAAGGGCTTTTTCAATAAAATAAATCCCTTCATAGTGTATAACTTCTCTAATTCTAAGCTTGGCAAATGGCTCATTTGGTTAAGCAAAGAGTTATAATCCTATCTTCATTAGAGTTTGAAATGAAAATCATTAGGAAAAAGAACATTCCTGTATGGATTATCTCTCTTCCAATGAACTTCCGTTCTAAAAAAAAGTATTATCAAATAGCGGGGATAGCAGGAGATAAAATTATTCATGAACATTTTTTAGGGAAAAAGATTCTTCTAAGATGCCTCAGCAGTAAAGATCACAAAAAAACAGTAGATGGGTTAGTAGATATTATTAAAAAAACAGGAACAGACCGATATGACCCAAAAAGAAAAATGATCTTTCATGAGTTCTATAAAAAACACAAACCAGATATTTTTCTTGAAGAATGTCTAGTGACAAAAGAGAAATCTATTATGAAGAACATTCTGCAAAGTTTTTATCAAAAAACAAAAGGGGATAGAAAGATTGGTCTTTATGCAGACATTATTACTATCTATAACCCCAGAAAAATGAAAATGATAAAAAATGTCTATGAAGGACAAGAGAAAAGTGACTGTTTTCAATTTAGGGATCAAAAGAATAAACCAAAAGCCATTCTTGGGATTATAGTTCTAAAAAACTAAAAAAATATGGTGGGCCAGGAAGGACTCGACCTGGCTACGCTTTAAGTCTGATAAATGGTATCATGATGGTCTAAATCATAAAGAATAATCTTATCTTCAGGTTCTAGATATAGAAAAGTAAGAACAAAGGGACCTAACACATGTACACGTTTGAGATGTTGTAAAGGCTTTCTTAAATTTTTATAATGATCAACATTTGCACAAGTGAGAATCTCTTCTACTTTTCTTTGAAATGCCTGGTAAAGAACTTTATCCTTTTTAGAAATCTTTTCAAGGGTTTTCTGTAGTTTTTCTTCTATTGCAAAACTACGCATCTACATCCTTCCAAAGCTGAGAGAGAGATTTATATTCTTTAAATTTACCTTCTTTTTCTATTTTTTGGATTTTTTTGATAAACTCCGGTCGAAGTTCCGGTTCCATATGATTTTCTTCATATTCTTTAATGATAAACTGTACTGCTTCTACTTTATTTTTCAGTCCTTGTTTTGCTTTCACAATTTGAAGAACCTGATCCTGATGTTCATTAAGAGCAATGAGCGTTTGTTTCATATTATAGATTGTAATATATTGTTATATTTAAGCTTTTCTCTTACCCAGTCTTACATTTTTAAGGATAAACTGTGTAGCTTGTTTTAGATTTAATTTCTCTGTATCAATGATAGTGTCCTCCTTCTCAGGACTGAGTTTTGCATGGATTTTTCGTAGTTGAACTTCAATAGTCTTTTTCTTTCTTTGCTTTGCTCTTCTAAGAGCTGTAGAAATACTCACAAGAAGATAGAAAGAATAGAAACCATATCCCTTGAGTTCCTTAGAAAGATGTTTTTTGAGGAATGTAGGCCCAACTTCTTGAACAATAATATTTTTCTTACTTTTCATAAGTTCTTTTAAAATAAAGATTGTAGTTTTATTACTGATTTCCTTAGCAAGGTCTTTTCCAGAGGGTTGAAGCATTTTCTTCATATAAGCGCGGTCTACAAATGCATAAGAAGGGAGGTATCTTTGTAAGTTTGTGATAATAGTAGATTTTCCTGAAGCAGTTGGTCCATGAATGTTTATGAGTATTGGCATAAATAAACTAAGGAAAAGTAAAGATTTAAAGCTTTCTTTAAATATGGTGGGCCAGGAAGGACTCGAACCTTCGACATACTCCTTGTAAGGGAGTCATCATCTGTGGGCTCTAAAAGAGACTTTTAGAACTAGCCACTAGATCACTGGCCCATAGTCGAAATTAAATTGCAGTCTTTTAAATAGCTTTCTATTTGGAAATTCTTTGGGACTGATCCAGTCTCAGTGAATATTTCATATTTCTTTTGTTGTTTGAAATTAGAGCTTCCTATAACTGTAAAGAAGAGCGAAACATTTTTTGATCCAATAAAATAAATTCTATCTGTTGATTTCTTAGAGGGTAATTTAAGAATCTCAAAAGCTTTAAAACAGGATTCTTTAAGATCTTTGTGTTTTATAGAGATTTCAATAATAGCCTTTGCACTTTTGTGAGGATAAATAGTCCCATCTGTATCAAACATTCCTCTCAAAAATGATTCTAGAAGCGGTTTATCCCCAAAATAACTTTGAGGAATAACAAGTTGAGAGTACAGTTTTTTACCTAAAGGAAATCCTAAATTTTTAAAGAATAGAGCTAGTTTTTTACTATAAATAACACAGCGTATTTCATTTTGTTCCTGAGAATAATAAAAGTGGGGCCTAATTCTAAAAAGACTAACTATAAGCTCGGAGAGGTATTTTTTGTAGTATTGTTCATCAAGTATTTTGTGACCACTAATACATATACCAGAAAGGTTTGAGTATAAACAGCCATCTCCACTCATAATACCCAAGAATTCCGCAAAAGCTTTATCATTAACTTGAGGGAGAAATATTTTGGCTTCTATTTGAGATTTGATCCCGTTTTTTTGGCCCAAAAATGGATCAAGAATAGAAAAGGTAATATCCTCTTTGTTTAATGAACTTAGTGAGAGGAGTTTTTCAAAAAGAGAAAAAGGAATACTTCGTCCTTTTATATACCAATTTATTCGAATGGTGTCTTCTGAGACTCCCAATGCTTGAGAAAATTCTTTCCAAGTATATTTATTATTTTTCTTAACTTCTAAGATTATTTTTTTAAGTTGAGGAAGAGGTATAGAAACTCTTTTTTCAATAAACCTTCCATCTTTTGTTCTTAGCATAAACCCCTAAATAGAAATTTACTTTATAAGCCTGGCGCACACACATGCCGCTTGTCCAACCGTGAGAAAATCTATTTAAAGCCAAAGCCCTTAGGAGAGAGAATGCTCTTCCTCTGGATAAGTTTCATTGTCCTCTCTGGTATAGCCTGCCTATCCCTATACAATTTCTTCACCGTAAAACGTCTTGTGCCAGCAACGCCCAAACACACTCCTTTCGTATCCATACTTATTCCTGCACGAAACGAAGAAAAGAATATACAGCATTGTATAGAAAACGTGCTCAAGCAGGATTATCCGCACTATGAAGTGTTAGTTATGGATGATAACTCGGAAGACACTACTTGGAATATTCTTCACAAATACAAGGATACAAAACTTCATATCTTCAAGGGCAAAGCACTTCCAAAAGGGTGGACCGGAAAGAACTGGGCCTGCCAACAATTGCAAGAAAAAGCAAAAGGAAATATTTTTTTATTTATTGATGCGGACGTACTTCTCGCACCACAAGCACTCTCTTCTGCAATAGCTTTATATGAAAAAGAAAATGTGCAGATGCTTTCCTGTTTTC
>JAHFJQ010000050.1 GCA_023245755.1 archaeon
TTAAAGGAAAATAGATTTTCAAAAGTATGCACCATCTTGCAGTCTTAGAGAAAAAAAGAAAACTTCTAGAAAAGATTATCTCGGGAGAGAAATCTATAGAGTCTCGTTGGTATAAAATGAGAAAAACTCCTTATGGAGTAATTAAAGCAGGAGATACCATCTATTTCAAGGATTCAGGTGAACCAGTAACGGTGCAAGCAACAGTAGAAAGGGTCTTATTTTTCTCCGATCTTACGAAAGAAAAGTACAAAGATATTATAGAGAAGTATGGTGATGCAATTTCTTTAAAGAATAGAAATGTGGATGACTATCTCAAACAGAAATACAATTATGTCACCTTAGTCTTTCTTAAGGATGTAAAACCAATTCAACCCTTTTCTATAAATAAAAAAGGCTATGGGGTTATGGCGGCATGGATAACTGTAGAAGATATCAACACCATCAAAGTCTAAAGGTTTATATACCTCTTTTTCTCCAAAAGGGCTATGAAACTCATCATTGTACGTCATGGTCAAACGGATGCAAATATAGCTGGTATTATTCAAAGCCATGGAGATAGTAAGCTCACTCTTTTAGGAAAAAAACAAGCACAGAGAATAGCAGAGCGTCTCAAAGAAGAACATATAGACCTTGCATACTGTAGTGATCTCTCAAGAGCCTATGAGACTGCAGAAGAAATTCTTCGTTTTCACCCTCTTGTTCCTTTAATCCCCACAAAAGAACTCAGAGAAGTCCATGCAGGAAAGCATGAAGGAAGACCTATTAATCGTGATACAAAAGTAAAGGTAGATTTTTTAGATCATTTTCATTGCTACAAACCAGAAGGTGGTGAGTCATTCAAGGAAGCACAAGAAAGAGTAGTCCGTTTTTATAATACTCTCCAAGAAAAACATAAAGGCAAGTCTCTTCTTATCGTAGCGCATGGGGGAGTCTTAGGTGCATTCCTTCTTTTTCTCTTAAACAAACCTATTCTCTGGGAAGAGTATGACAAGCTTCGTCCACAAAACGCAGAGATAAGCATCATAGAGATAAAAGAAAACAAAGATCACACTATACATATGCTAAATAGAAAGGAGCACCTTCATGAAATTGAAAGCCACAACCTTGCTGAAGAATAAACTGGACAAATCTCCACAAGGCTTTATTGATCCAGATATTCTTCCACTACTGAGTAAAATCAATAAAAAGTATACAACAACTTCTTCTTGTTCAGGAAGAATTACTTTAATGAAAGGAGTAAAGAAAGGGGAAGTAGAATGGCTCTACAAAACGCATACAAAAGCCTCTGCAACAGAAGTATACAAAGTTCTCCAAAAACAATCGCCCTTACGTTTTTTCTACGAACCACTCATACTTCATTTTCAGTGTAAGGATCAAGAGCAAGCAGAAGACGTTCTCCAAAGTCTGCAAAATAATGGCTTCCAAAGATCCTATCTTAGGTCCTTCAAAAACTGGACTATAGAAATAAATGAAACGGGAAAAATGGAAACGATTCTCACAAAAGACCTTTCTAAAGAATATATCGCCCTACTAGTGAAAGAAGCAAATCTTCGTCTAAAGAAAACAAAAGAGAATATAACTAAATTAGAAATTCTATTTGCCTAGTGCTTTATCAACTTCTTCCGCAAGTTTTTCTTGATATGCAGAAGGGGAGTAACATGAGCTAGGCGTATGTGTTTCACAGATAATATATGCTTCGTAGTTGCTAAACCATCCTGATTCCGTATAAGAAATGCGCTGCACTTGTCTTCCAGCTATGTCTATATCTCTAGGATCAGAATTAGGAAAGCTCTTATTTCCACAGCCTAGTGCAGTAGCAAGACTAGCTAAAAGTAATCCTCTGAAAATGTGTGTTGCCATGTTTTGTGTTTCTCCTTCTGGCAATCAATCCCTAATAAAAATAAAATAAAAAAATTTATTTCTTGTTGAAAAGCATGCGTACAAACACTAAAGCAAGGATTACTAGGATAATGTCCACAATAATCCAGAAGCTTCCTTGTGCATTGTTTGCAAACCAACTGTTAATGCCACTAAAGAAAGAATCTTCTTCAACAGCGCTAGCTTCACCAAAGTCAACAGTAACAGTTTTTGTCACACTGTTTCCAAGGTCATCAGTAACAGTGACTTCAAGGTCGTGCTTTCCTGTAGTACTTGCATCAAGGGTAAGATACAAATAGGCATGTTCTTCATCTCCAGCTTGTAAGCTTTCAAGATATTCAGAACCACTAAATGTAGCCCAATCAACATCACTTGCAGTTACAGTTAAGGTAGATGTTTTCTCACCGGTATTTGTAATAACCATACCTAGGGTAAGCTGATCGCCATCAACAGTGTAGTCCTCAGAGATATCTAAACGAATATCTCCAGCAATGTCTTGTGCGGTACAGGAATCCACAGTGACCGTGATAAGTTCACTATCAAGTGTTTTTCCATTAGTATCATACAAGATTGCTTCTAAGGAGTAGTCTCCTTCAGTGATATCCGTAGGAATTGTAAGGTCAAAACTCAGTTTCTCTTGGTTATCATCATCATTGAAATCTCCAAGGTCAAAGTTTTCAGAACTTTCTTGTACTCCTAAATCTCCATCTTGAACTTCAACGTAAAGATCATTGATACCATCTCCACCAGTACTATCAATATAGAGAGAGACTCGGTAATCATCTCCACAAGTAAGTCCTACAGCTGGGCTTAGGCTTGCTTCAGAAATAATTGCATCTTCGTCTTTTCTACTAAGATCAATATTTACAGATTCATAGTCACAACTATCGTCTTCATTTCCATCTTCATGGACTTGTACATAGAATCTATAATCGTCTTTATCATCAAGGTCTTGAGGGATCTCAAAATCAACAGTGAATGTTTCACTTTCATCTTCATTGACAGAACCAGAAACTCTTTCTACAGCTTCTTTATTTCCGGAGTCAAGGTTGTAAAGAGTAATTTCTAATTCAACATCCAAATCATCGTTAGCATTGTTCTCCACTTTTATTTCCATAGGAACAGTGTCCCCTGGAACAAAGTCATCACTGCTATCTGGGTTTCGAATATCAATATTGAAATCGCTTCCTTGTTTTCCTTCTTCACAAATATCTGGGCTAATCGTTGTACTAAGGCTCAAAGAGCCAGTGGTACTACTACTTCCTGTTGCGGTAATATTAATAGTTCCACTATACGTTCCTAGATCCATGCTATCATCAGGGTCAGCATGTACAGTAACAGTCGTGCTTGATCCAGGACTAAGAGAACTACTTGCACCAGTAAAGGTAACAGCAGTTTCATCATCATCATTATCTTTGATAACGCCAGTATCTCCATCAGAGCTAGTAAAGCTAATGGAAAAACTAGAAAGTGTGGTACTTCCTGCATTAGTAATAGTAAAGGTATTTGTTTCAGCACTTCCACCTTGAAGTTCAAGGCTCAAACTACTCGCACTCAGAGTCATAGAATCAACACTATTAACAGTGAGGCTATAGCTTAGTGTTTCTGTGTTTGCAGAATTACTTGTATCTGTACCAGTAATGGTTCCTGTATAGGTACCTGCTGGAGTGCTTGGAACAGTAATAGTAAAACTTACTGTTGCGCTACTTGCTGCAGGAACACTCACACTACTAATAGTTGGTGCTGTAATAGTGTTTGTCCCATCACTGAGGCTGGTACTTGTGCTAGAGACAGTAATTGCTGTTGCTCCAGCATTGGTATATGTCAATGTATATGTAACGGTGCTTCCTGGATTGCCGGATTGACTGCTGATACTTCCACTAAGGTCGTCAGCTGCCACTAAAGCAAATGCCATAAGGAACACAAATAATACGCTTATAATGAATCGTTTCATGCTTGAAACCCCCTAAATTGTGCTTCCAGTGTACGACAGTTCATTTTTAAAGCTTGTGTTCTAGAAAATAGTTTTTTTAGTCTCCATTTGGGGACAGTTTTAGACAAGATAGATTTAAATAATTCTACAAGGAAAGAGAAAATATGGCTAAAGGAGCATATTCTTTTTACTATGATCATGTACAAGATACAAGTGATCTAGCACAACTACGAGATGCTGCAACCATTTTTGAAGCGTATACTTACCTTTCTGATAGGTCTGATAGAGAGAGCAGGCCAAGAGGCATGGCAGAAACAAGAATGAGTGGAAATATTGTTTCTGGATATGATCTCAGAATTTGTTATCTGGGGCCAGATGTGTATCTGAGATTAGAGCCTGATAAAGCAGGAAGATTAGAATCTGAGAAGGTTAGTGTAGACCTTTGTGTAGGGAAGGCTGGTTTGGAACTCATTCTAGATGGCAAGCGTTTCCGACCAAGAATTGTAGAGCACTTTTAGTACGCCCGTATATTTTTCTTTTAGAAAAGGTTTTTTATTTTCCATATAAGAACAAAACCAGGAGTGAAACCAACATCATACTCTGTGTATAGACGTTTCTCTAAATGTTGTGCAGTTGTTTCCACTTTGGTATGGGAATGTCTCCAAACATTCTCTGGTAAAAGACGAAGAAGTCTCTTAATTTCATCAGGACTAAGAGTTTCAAAACATTGCGGGGGAAGTTTTTCAATATCTTCCTCAGTTGTAACGACAAAGCCTTCAAGTCCAACGCCATACAGGTGAGCATAGGCATGTCTGGTATGGCCTTCAAGAATACATAATGTCCTTTCGTAAAAAGCCAGAACCGGTGGTCTCACATCCAAAACAGAGCTGCTTGGATCAAGTCTACTTTTTCGTTTTTTACAGTGAAGGTAATGGCTAATATCTCCATGAAAATTATTTTGCGTAACCGTTACAGATCCGGGGTTATAAAGAAGAATTTCTCCTGTTGACTGCCTATAAAGTGGATCCATAGGCAGAATTTTTAGGTTTGAACTTATAAATTTATACTTTCAAACTCACGACCTTAGAAATACCTTCCTGCATAGTGACGCCATAAATAGTCTGTGCTTCAGAAATGATTGCATCATTGTGGGAAATAACAATATACTGTGCTCCCTTAGAATATTTTGCAATCAATTTAGAGAGTAATTCAGAGTTTTTCTTGTCTAGTGCAGCATCAACCTCATCCATCAAATAAAACCATGATGGTTCAAATTCTTGGATAGCAAAAATAAACGACAGTGCAGTCAGTGTTTTTTCTCCGCCTGACAGGCCTTTAATATCTAGGTATTTATTTCCTACAATCCGTACACGAATATCCACTCCTCCATCAAAGACATTTTCTGGGGTCTCAAGTACTAATTCTGCTTCTCCTTTTGTAGAAAGTGAAGTAAATATTTCTTTGAAATTTCTTTCTAAGAGTTTGAATGTTTTCATAAACGATTCTTGATTCTTACTTTCAATCTCATACATCATCTTCAAAACGTCTTCTTTTTCTAACTTTAAAGTTCCAAATTTTTCAGTAAGGTGGACATATTCTTCATTGACTTTCTCATAAATTTCTAGTGCTCGCAAGTTCACATTTCCCATCGTACGAAGCATATTTTCAAAATTTTTAATTTCTGCTTGTAGTTCAGCAAGCTCAATCCCTCTTCGTAGAGTCACTTCTGCAAACTGTTCAAACTCCTTTTTTAATCCTTCAACTTCTCCACCGAGCACAGCCTTTTTAATGGAAACATCATTTCTCCTTCCTTCTACAGATCGTATTCTTTCTTCATTACGTACAAGCTGCACATCTTTCTTTTGGATAAGGTCTTCACATTTTGCACGTTTATTGAACATTTCTTTATATTCAGCATAAAATTGTTTTTGGTTCTTTTCTTTGATTCTAAGAATATCATCATTTGCATGGATTTCATCTTGTAGTGTTTTCAATTCTTTAGAAAAGCTTTCAAATTCTTTTTCCATATTTTTGAGTATACTCAGGACTTTTTCTTTCTCAGAGTCATAGAGGCTTACCTGGTTTTGTAAAGAGTTTTTCTCAGAATCATTTTTAATCAATTGTTCTCGTAAACCCTGTCTTTGCATTTCAAAACTATCCAGTTCTTTATTCACATCAGAACTTCCCATTTTAGCAATAGTATCCATGTGCACTTGCTTTTCTTGTTTAATTTTTCCTAGTTCTTTTTCAACTGAACTAACGCGAAATTCAAACTCTTTCTGTTTACTTTCAAATTCTTTTGCCTGGCTAGTGAGCTCTTTTCTTTTTCCTTCCAGTTCTTTAATATCCTCTGTGCCTCCCATCGATACTTCTGCAGCTCGGATTTCTGCTTCTAAAACTGCCTTTCTTTCACGGGAATAGACAATATCCTCATCATTTTCCATTTTCTTTTTTTCTAACAGTTGTACGGTCTCGCTTAGTCTTTCCATGTCTTTTTCTAGCCGTTCCATGCCCGAGCTCACTTCTTTTTGTTGGAAACCTAATCCTGCAGAGGACTCTCTTCTAAACCCCCCAATCATAGCTCCAGAAGGCTCAACAAGGTCTCCCGTTAAAGTAACCATTCGTGCTCTTCCAATACCCACTCTTCGAGCAACGTTAATATCATCAACAACGATCGTTCCACCAAGAACATATTTGAATACCGATCCAAACTTAGATTCATATTGGACAAGGTCAATAGCAAGGCCTTGTGCTCCACTTTCTTTTGCAATTTGTTTTTCTTCTGCAGTAATTGCTCTATCTTGTAATTTGTTCAGCGGAAGGAAGGTAACAACGCCCAGTTTGTTCTCTTTCAAATATTGGATGCATTTTGCTGCAATAGCATCGCTTGCAACAACAACACTTTTCATACGTGATCCTGCTGCAACTTCCATTGCCAAAGAATATTTCCCAGAAACCTGACCTAAATCCGCAACTGTGCCAAAGACCCCTGGAGTATTTTGAGAAATAATCTTCTTAATCGCCATATCTCCTGCTGTTGCTTCTCGGATACCAATACTCTTTGTTCGTAGTCGTGCAAATTCTTCTTGGCTATCCATAAGTTTGTTTCGTGCATTACTGAGTTGAGAAGAATAGACGCTACTTTGATTGAGAGCTTCAGAAAGTTTTTGGGTAATGCTCTTAAATTCTTCTCTATTCTTTTTGAGTTTCGCAAATTTTTCTTGGTCCTCTTTCTTTAGAGCCTGTATTTTTGTAATTCTTTCATCAAGGGTCTGCATTTCATATTCAATACGGTCTTTTTTCCTAAGCTCCGTTTGTTTTTCATCCTCAATATCCAAGATCTCTCGTTGTTTTGTTTCAATTTTTTGTTCTAACTCTTCAAGCAGTTTTGAAACGTCTTCTTGGTTGATGATCCCATGTTTCTTCTTGTAGGAATCAATTTTTAGAAGAAGATTTTCTTCCTTCTTTCGAACATCTTCATTTTCCTTAGTAAGCTTCTCTTGTTTACTTTGTGCTTCAAAAACTTTCTTGCCATACTCTTTCGTACTTTCTTCTAGGCTTTGTTTTCTTTCTTTAAGTTTTTTCAGTTCGTTCTCACAGACATCTTTTCGTGAACTATCTTTGATAATTCTTGTTTTAAGATCTTCAATTTCTTTGCCCAATTCTCGTTGTCTCTTGTCTCCCTTTTCATTAAGTTCAACATTAATGACTTCGATTTCTCTTCGTCTTTCTTGAATGTCTTTTTTTGTCGCAGTAATTTCTTCTTGAATAGCAGTAATTTCTTTTTCAAAGCTAGCATATTTCTTTTCTA
>JAHFJQ010000051.1 GCA_023245755.1 archaeon
AAGTTCTCCCAAGGAAATATCGAGATTTAATACAATCCTTAGTCTGTTTTTCAGATGATCCTTATGGAGTAACTGTCACTTCAGATCATTATCGATTAAGAGATAGGTTTGATTCCGCAACAAGAAAGACAAGAATTGATTGGAGAAAAGTAAAGGAACATGCTCTGTGGGGCACTGTTGGTGCAGCCTGTCTTGCAGGGCTCATTGGTGGTGCTGGGTTTTTACGTTGGCAAGATTCCGTAACTGTAGAGCCAACCTTAGTTGATGCCTTACGTACAGTAAATTTTAGAGATTGGGATCTAAGATATTTAGAGCATGCAGTTGATGGTGCAATGCTAGGCGTATTACAACCTTCTTTTCAAGAAATAGCAGAACATAGAGTACAACTAGATGCCTTTCATGAAAAACAATATGTTACAATTCATAATCTTGTAGCTGTAGCTGGAGTAAGCAATCGTTTAGCATTTGCACTTCTAGAAAGCATTATGCTTACACCTCAGGATCAAATTCATGATCAATATCATGCACAACGCTATGATATCTCTTTAGTTCCCCGGGAGTTTATGAGCAGATGGTTAGGATCTTCTATTGTAAGTGCAGATGGAAGAGGAAAATTTGGCAACTCTATAAGTGAGTGGCAAATCATCGGCGGTGGATTGAATTACATGAAAAAATGTTTAATTGCAGAAGATATGGTCTCAGATGTATTTGCCTGCTATGTTACAAATCCTGGGGAGCTTGCACAAGCACAATCAGCTATGCAAAGTTCAAGTTATTTTCCTACACTCCTTGTTGAGTCACGATGGGTAAATGGTCATTATGAGGAATATGATGAAAAAAATTTACCTGTGCATAATCATTGGGGCTATCGTGTAGGCCTGCCTCAAGTAGAGCAAGATCTCATTAATAGAGCAACAGCACTGTACTTAGTAATGGATAATGAAGGAAATCTTCATCCGGAGATTATTAACCCTGATGGGACGATCAACTCAGAAATTTTAACACAAAAGCCTTAGTTTTTTTCATGTAAGATCACTGTGAGAAGTGGGCTAGAAGCAAGATACAATTCTTTGATTCCATTAGTAAGATGATGAGCAACTATTGCTTCTCTTTTCCCTTTTTGAACTATGCGGTAGAATTCTTTATACACAAGTTCTTTTTCAAGCAAATGAATGAGGTCTATCTTTTCTATGTTCTTATCCTTATACATAGCAAGAAGAGTTTCTAAAAGTTTTTCAAAGCCTTCAAACAAAACTTTTTCTTTAAAGAGGACTTTATTTTTGTCCAGATATTGGTTTAAGTGATAAAGTTCTCTTTGTGCATGAAGAAGAAGAGTAAGAAAGTTCCAAAAACTGCTTGAGGCGCTTCCAAACTTATTCGTTTTAGAAATAACTCTTCGGCAGAAATTATCATATTGATGTATTCTGTGTGTGATACCTAAGTAATCTTCCTTAATCGTTCTTCCTTCTAAACGTTCTCTTGTAAATTGAAGGAGGCTTTTTGTATTATCAAAGATTTTCTGAAGAAGAATATCAAATTGTTCTGCAGAAGGTTCTGTAATATTTTCAATAGTGCAGTCATTATCGCCTTTGTGTACAAGCTCAAACCCAAAGATATACTCTTTTAAAGTTCTTTGGAGGAGTGCATACTGCGTATGATTTTGAAAATGAATATGTACAAGATCATATCCTGATCTATATGCGTTGACTATAGGGACTCGTACTGCAGATTCTGTAGAAGCTCTAAGTTCTAAATGTGTCTCTTTTTTTCTACCTTGGACATCTTTGGAAAGAAGGAGGTTATGTTCTACTTCTTCAATATCAATAGTATCTCCTTTCTGGAGATCATTCTCCTTAACCCACTTACTAGGGATAGATACCATAAGTGTCGCTTCTCCTTGCTGTACAAGTTTCCTTTTCATAGCACTAGAGAAAAAGTGTTCTATATTTAAGCTTTTGTTATTTCTATATAGATCTATACCAGTATATATTCTTTAATAAAAAGCTTTAAATCTATTCTAAAGGGGTGCTGAAAGGAACAAAAATGATACCCGCACTACTCTCTCTAACGCTTGGAACAGCACAAGCACAAGATAAAACTCTTTTCGCTGGAACTGTCGCAACAGAAGAAACCCAAACTTTAGATACTTTAGCAGAGTACAAACAAAAAGATGGTTTTCACGTTCTTACAGAAACGGTTGTAAGTCCGCAAGCACAAATTTTAAGTCTTGGTACGCAAAGCCAGATCTTAAAAACTCCAGTAGGAGAAGTACAAGCAAATGCAAGTCTAGATCTTTCTGCTCATTATTGGGGATACACAGCATATGTACAAGATGCTCTTGGTAATGGAAGAGTTCGTCTAGGTGCACTACAAGATACAGATACCCTCGGAGCATTTGTAGGTGGTGGATATACCCATAGTTTTTTTACTGTTGATGCAGATATATGGCATGATGGGACAAATCTCAATGGCCATGGATATGCAGCACTCGTTCTTGATTCAATATATGCATCTGTAGGTGGAGATCCTAGAAAACAAACAGTAAATGCTAGTTTTGCACTTCTCAGGCCACATGCATTTGGAGTATATGCTGATATAAATGTAGATATAGAAAATCAAACACAAGGTGGAAAATTTTTTATTGCAGACAAATCTACCATTACAAGAGCAACAGGAGATTTTTTTCAACACTTAACAAATGCAACAGAATTACGGGGGGTTACTTCTGGATATGTTCTTGATTCTTGGGGACCTTTTGATGCATATCGAACAGATCGTTTTGGTGCTGCAGTTCGGTGGGGGAATACACCAGAAGATCTTAGTGTAAAGGTAATGACTTATGCCCGTCCAAAAGATACGGTCTTTGTAGGCCTTGGTGCTCGTGACGTATATACAAGAGCAACAGAAAATCATAGTCTTGGAGTGGACCTTGAAGTCTACACAGCTATACCACAAACTCCTCTTGAAACTTGGGCAAGTACAGATATTGATCTGCAAACGAAACAAGCAAATATACAACTGTATGTTGGAGGAAATTGGAGTTTCTAAAATGACTGAACGTTCAATTCCAGAGGTAAGTGATGCAAAAGATCGACATTATCTTACAACTGTAGTTGCTTTTGGAGGAAATAAAAAAAAGTTAGAAGGGATTCTTAACCCAGAATGGAGAAGAACAGAAATTCCTTGGAGAGAGTCGTATCTTGGAACGGGAGTAACTTCTATGTGGGCGATTATTGACGAAGAGCATGTTGAGCTGGATCTCTATCATAATAGGAGAAAAGGACTCAATATAGCCACCGCTTCTTTTCGAAAAGCGTTCGGAGAAGAACTTGCAACTTTAATAGAAGCAGGGTATACAAGTATAAGAATGGAGACAAGAGAAGGAGGATATGATCTTTTTTCTTCAAGATGAATAAAAGCAGCTTTATTTCTTGAGAATACAGAAGAGCAAAAAAATATGAAAAGAAATCTCTTAGCTATCATTTTAGCATCTCAGCTTGCATGCCATGATGAGCCTCATCTAGAGTTTAAAGACATAACATATGAAGGTAAGGACTATGAGTGTTTGATTTGGTCAGAATACAAAGTGCAAATAGGAATAAAACCCAATGCTTCAAATAACATCGTTATAGTGTATGAACAAAGTAGGGAGTTAGGCTTTTTCTACCTGCGGGAAGTTTCTTCTTTAAGAACATTGGATACCTACACTCTGGAACAAGGTTTAGAAATGGTAAAGTTATGCCAAGAGGAGAAATGATCCCTTTTTGTAAGAGGGGAGAAGAACAATGATCTCAAATTCTCCTCATTTTGAAAAAGTACAAGAACTGGAAGAACATTTTAGCCAAGGGATAAGAGCTTTAGATAATATGAGAGATCCTAAGAAGTATTTAGGATTCCTCGGACAAACATGTACTCAACTAGGGCTCTATGATGATTGGAAATCTTCTGGTAGCAACCTGGAAATAGATTCTCACTGGATTTCTAGACCTTATGGTTTGTTTGGTTTTGAACTTTTTCGTCTAGATCTTGCAAGAGTTGTTTGTGAGCCCTGGTCTGCACTCAGGCAACACAGAGAAGTTCCCTATCTTGTTTATCATGATTTCAAATATGGAAAGTTAGCCTTTGAAATAGTCAGAAAATCAGCAGAAGAACCTATAAGAGAACTTGCAAAGAGAATGGAAGCTTTTCTAGAATCAGATGTAATTGTAAGGAGTGTATATTAAATGACAAACCTTGTAAGAATAATATGGAACGATGAGCTCCATTATTTTGAAAGAGAAGATACAAGAGAAAGTATGTATCATAGAGTAAGCGCCTATGGCCCTCCCATCATAGTATTTTATTGGAAAAGAGAAGTACCTCGTAATGGAGAAGCAGAAAGAAGAAGGATCGTTGATCAAAAAGTAGAAGATTTTATTGCAGATGAGGCAAATAGATATGATGAAGCCCACATTGATGCTTTTTCTGTAAGTCTTCATTTAGCAGAAAGTGATGCTGCAGAGATAGCAGCAATCCAATTGTATACTATTCTAGGTCATAAAAGACTAAAAGAATAAACTTTATCTACTTCTTAAAATTATTTTAAATCAAGGGGCCAGTGGCGAAACGGTATCGCACCCCGTTGGCTACTTCGTCCAAAATCGGGGAGGCTTCGGGTTCGAATCCCGACTGGTCCATTATAAAAAGAACCAGACGAAAGAGATATACATAAAAAAAAGAAACATTTAAATAGATTGATTCTATACATATATCTATGGGTATCATGACTATTAGTATAAGTGATGAAGTTGAAAAAAAGTTTAGAGCAATTATTAGAGAACAAAATTCTATGAAAAAAGGAATTCTAGGTAAAGTCATTCAAGAAGCAATAGCATTATGGATAGAAAAGCAAAAGCAAGAAGAGATAGCGAAAAGACAACTACAAATACTCAAAAAAGGATATAATTTTTCTATAAAGTCTTATAAAAGGGAGGATCTTCATGATAGAAAATGCTGAAGAAACCGTTCTTATTGATACGAATATATTAGTCTATAGTCTTGATAGAAAAAATCAGTTAAAACATAGAATTGCAGAGGAGCTTCTAAATAAGTGCTGGAAAAGAAAAACCAAGTATGTTATTTCAACACAAAACCTTGCGGAGTTTTTTGTAGTCATGACTAAAAAAGCAAGCCCCCCAATTCCTGATGAAGATGTAGAAGGAATCATTAATGATATTTTATCTTTTTCAAACTGGAAAGTGTTATCATATAACCCTAAAACACTTTCAAGGGCAATGTCTTTACATAAAAAAACAAAAAAACATTTCTGGGATTGTCTTATTGCTGCAACAATGCTAGAGAATGGTATTTTCCAGATCTTGACAGAGAATGTAAGTGATTTTAAAGAAATAGAAGGAATAACAGCTGTCAATCCTTTCTTGGAACAGAAATAAATTTTTAAAAAAAGAAAAAAATTAATCCTTCATAAAAGGAAGAGAAATTTTCATCCCCCCCTTAAAGAAAAGGACTTTTATCTTCTTGAAACCCACTCCTTCAATAACAATATCTCCATTAGCAACAGCATCAAGTGCAGCTTTTTTCCTATTCTCTGCATTCTTAATGGCATCAACGCTCTCTTGTGAAAGAGAGATTTTTATTGTCGCTTTTTCATAGGCATCAACAACAGTAAAGCTTCCATCTTGAAGAGAAAGACCAAAGCTATTAACAGTTCCATCCTCATCAGTAAGGTACACATTGACTTGTTCTCCATCAAAGAAATTTTGGAAGTATTGGTATTCTCCTGCAGAGTCAAACGTGTCCTTAACATGTTCCTTTTTTACTTGGGCAACAACTTCATCAATGCCTTCACAAAATTCCCAAGCATCACACTCATCAATCCTTGGCCAGTGTTCTTCAATACAGTTTCTATACTCCTCAAGACAAGTTGGAGCAATTTGCACAGTGGTATCTGGTTCACCAAGAAGGACACAACCATACCCTTCTATACATCCGGTAGTCTCATCATAGAGTATTGCATAAGGCTGGCCATTAGCTAAGCAAGTGTTTTCTACTTCTGGACAATCGGTAGGTTCACCTGTACGCAGAATAGTTCCTTCATCTCCTACTGCCCATCCCACATCCCCTACAAACATGACATCACGCATAAAGGAAACATCAAGCAGTTCTAAGCTGCCAACAGTAATATCTGTAGGATCAATAAGCCAGTTCTCTCCTCCATCATCAGTATGACGGAGTGTAGACTGCCCAGTAAACCAAATATGTTCTTCATCTTTTGCGGCAATACTATTCAGACTAGAAACAGTAAATCCTGTATTTATGGGGTCTCCCCAGTTTTCTCCTCCATCGCTACTATGATAGACAAATTCACCAGATCCAGTAATCCAGCAGTCATCCATACTAAAACAAGAGATTTCACTCAAACCAACAGGAATATCATATCGGTAGAGTATACCTAAATTTTCAAATGTTTCTCCATCATCAGTTCGAAGAATACTTCCTCCACTTCCAAGTACATATCCATGCTCTTCATCAATAAAAAAGGAAGCCGCAAGGCTATCTTCTAGCTCAGAGTCTAATGCAATCCATGTATCTCCTCCATTTGTTGTTTTGAGAATACTCCCATATAATCTTCCAGAAGGATCAAGTTCTCCAGCTGCACCAACAACATAGACCGTATTACTATTAGGCAGACAAGAAACATCATTAAAACTCGTTTCAAAGGGAGTTGTTTGTTCTACCCAGGTTTCTCCACCATTGGTAGTATGAAGGATAACATTTGACCCAACAGCCCATCCATGGCTTGCGTCTGCAAAACAAACATCAGAGAGAGATTCAGAAACGGGGGATACTTGAGCACTCCAACTCACGCCACCATCACTACTATGAAGAATAGTTGAAGTGGATGGAATAATTGATCCTCCAACTGCCCAGCCTTCACGTTCATTTGCAAACCATACAGCAAATAAAGGTTCATCTGTTCCAGACTCTTGTTGGTACCAATCTTCTGCAGCAACACAAGAAGCAAAAAGAAGTACGACTAACACAAATGATAAGATAAAGTAAACGCCTCTCATACAAAAGAAGAAGACAAAGATCTATTTTAAACTTTGTATACAAATATTTTTAAAGAAGTAGGGAAATAATTCCGTTATGGTTGGTTATGAAATAACTTCTGCACATACAGATCGTGTTCTTGCATATATGCGCCAGCAAGCAAAAGATCATGGGATAAGAGAGTTTGATCCCGCAGGAGATAGTTTTCTTGCATATGTAAAACATGATTGGAATGATGCAGGTCTAGGCTCATGGAACTGTCAAACAGTGCAAGCTCCCTTATGGGAAGTAATGCACAGGTTAAGAAGCCAAGGACTTCTTGAGCGTATAGAGTCTTACTACAGAATAAAAGAATAACAACATTATTTTTTCGCAACTTTTTCTTCTTTCATGACTTTCTTTGCAATCATAAAGACAACAAAAGCAACAATAACAAAATTAATGACTTGTGCTAAGAATGCTCCCCAACCAATAACGATCGGTCCAACACTAAATGTTGCAGTTTGCCAAGCTCCATTAGGAAGAAAAGGTGTA
>JAHFJQ010000052.1:0-983 GCA_023245755.1 archaeon
TAATTATTGTGAAGAAACTAGAAGCTGATTGGCTAATTAAGATACAAAAAGAAAAAATATTTTTACCAAAGAGCTAATGCTTGAGGCAAAGATTATCAAATGCTCCTTGTAGCTCAGGATACCTTTCTACAATTCTAAGATTGAGTCTTTGTACTCCAAAACGTTCTACTTCTCTTTGTACAAAAGGAAAACACTCTGTGGTAAGCATGAGGGTTGCTTCTACAACCAGATCCGGATCTAAACTTACATGCATATACTTTGGATTACGACATACAGAAATATGATCCCAAGAGAGAAGAGGTCTCTCTCCTAGTACTCCTAGCTCGCATAAAAAATCTGCAGGAACTTCTTTTTGATCTAACCAATGTTGATTGGGAAGGGTTAGCCATTTTCTGGCTTGGAACTTCCTTTCTCCAATACTCATAACAACCCGAAGATCATACTCTGGAAAAAGATAGTCCCCTGCACAACGAAGGACATAGGGGCGAATATTTTCCAAGTACACTTGGACACCAACATAATCTTCCATTGCCTTTCCTTCTCTTGGAGTTCTTGAACGTGCAGAACAAATGGAGTCTGCACAGTGAACGACTACTTGTTCTAATAGTGGATCGTAGAATTTGGGTACAGTCATTTTTGCTCTCTTACTCTTTTTTCTGCAATTGTTCTAAGGTATTCTTCTCCCTCTACCATATTCCATGCTTGTTCTTGTATTTGTGGTGTGAGTGCATCCTTTGAATTAACTGGACTTTTTACATACTCAAAATACCAATAGTCTATTTTTCCTACTCTTACTGATACAATATTTTCTGGTCTATGACAAGAAAGATCATTGAGATGTTCATAGGTGCACTCAAAGGCAACACTATATTCTAAGCCTTGAGATTGTACAGAAACATAGTCGTGAGCTTTTGCTTTTGGATCTCTATGATCTGAGGAGTACTTTGCTATTCCCATACACGTTCCTAAAGCTATCACTCCCA
>JAHFJQ010000052.1:993-7476 GCA_023245755.1 archaeon
TTGTGTCTATTGTGAAGTTTTCTTATTATTTCAAATCTCTGTTCATCCCCTGCATCGTCTCTTGTCATTATCTGTATCTCCAATCAAAGTTTCCTTTTCCATCATTGTAATAGATCATGATTCCTTGCGTGTCTCCAATGAGAAGATCGAGGTCTTTGTCATTATCTACATCTGTAAGTTTTACTGCAATTGCTGCACTGGAATTATCAACTATATCCGGATAACAAATTATTTCTGGATTGGTGAAATTTCCTTTTCCATCATTTTGATAGATACGGACATTATCTAAGTCTCCTACAATTAATTCTAATGTTCCATCTCCATTGACATCACCAAGGTCCATTGCTATTGCTGATTTATGTACATCATCAGAGTGGGTACGAATGGTATAGACATCTTCTATTGTTCTTCCTGTTGATGTATAGTTGCCTTGTTCTGTTTGTTCTTTCAGTGCTTGTACTGGTTTTTCTGGTGCACATGTTGCAATAGCAAAAATGGCTAGTGCACTAAAATAATACCCAAAAACTCCTAGAACAACTATTGCAGGGCCATAATCTTCTCTATTATTCATGTTGTTTCTCCTTAAGCTTTTCTTCTAAGAAAGCTTGGTAAAACTCTGCTCTATTTGGTGCTAGGTCGTAACATTGATCCAGTTTATAGGAGTTCCATGAACAACGTTCTGTATCACTAGGATCTCCTATCCAACTTACAGGTGCCTCTTGCCAGTCTTTTATTCTAGAAGTCTTTTCATAGACTGCCCAGAGATGTTCTTCTGTTTCACAATTATGATTCTTTCTATCGGGTTCATGACAGACAAAAACATAGAGGTTTTCTCCTACTTTTTCATCTACAGAATATCTTTCCCAGTCTACTCCATACTTTACAACTCCTGTACAAACTATTACACTGAGTCCTATTACTCCAAGACATCCAAAGTCTTGAGCACTTACTTTCCTTCTCCATTCATAATCTTCTCTATTACTCATTTTGTTTCTCCGTTATTTTTCTCAAATAATGCGTCTAATGCCTTTTGATCTTCCAAAATTCTTTTCTGATAGCCAGCATATGCACTTTTTCTCTCTCTTGCTAGGTCATAGCATTGACTAAGACTAGAAGATGCAGGTGAACACCACAGAGGTTCCATAGTCCATGCTGTTGAAGCGTTCATCCATGTTGGAATGGTTACCTTTTCATACATTGCTTGCAAATGATCTTCTGTGTCTGCGTTTCCTTTTGTTTTATCCAATTCACTATATCTAAACAAATAGACATTTTCTCCAGCTTGAACATACACTTTTTCTGGCAGTTGCACATCTATTGCAGTCCATACTAATCCTCCTAGCGTTCCTAGAGCACCTAGGAATAATATTCCATCTAGTTTACTCATGTTGTTTCTCCTTCATGTATTGTTCAATAGGCTCTCCTTCGATTGTTATGTAGGCTTTCCTTCCATCAATGAGATACCACTGCGCATCTGCTTCTATATAGACTTGGCTACACTGTTCTTGTGTTGCGATAATGTTGTCCAATCTCGTCCTTACATTTCGATACTTAAAGTCCTCTGCACAACTATTTGCTACAGCTAGCATAAAAACATACATAAAGAGCGTATTTTGTTTTTCTCGAATGTTATTTAATCGGGTTATCATACTATTTTGTAGATTACTTATCGAACTCTCTACACTTTGGATTTTTTCTTCTATAGTCATTTCTTTCCTATCATTCTTTTTTCTGTGCGAGATATTCACTTAGTATGGTTCGACATTGCTCTTGCATGGTGTATCTTTCTTCAAAGGGCATTGCTGCAAGATTTTCTGCACGAACTTGTGCTTGGTGTTCTCTTCTTTCTCTTTGCCTTCTTGCAATGATTATTGGAATTATTGGTGAACCCAAAGCGTATTCGTTTTGCGTAATAGAAGGCTCCGGATTTGTTTGTGCAAGTTGGATAGTCCTTCCATTGATGATGCAATTGTAGCCATCTGGTCTGTGGATTGTATACACTTCTGCTCCATTGTCTTTGCTTTCATATACAGTATACCCATCTATACGGGTTGGGACAGAACATGCCATTGTTCCTAAGAGGCTCATTCCGATAAGTTGTCTTAATTTCATAGTCACTACCATAGGGATAACCACTATATCAAATATCTTAAATACTATTTTTTACTCAAAGGGAATATTTATAAATAATAGGCTATTTGTAAAATATATGGTCCTACTAGACACATTTGATAAAAAGCTACTTCAAGAATTAGATAGCGATGCTTCTCAACCATTGCATCAACTCGCAAAGAAAATACGACGATCAAAACAGTTTGTTTCGTTTCGATTAAAACGCCTTGAAGAAGAAAAAGTCATTTTAGGGTATACAGCACTAGTGGATATTTTAGCATTAGGATATTTCCCTTTCCGTGTGTCTATTGATTTTGAACGAATGACGGAACAAGATAAAGATAAATTTGTTCAAGCTATGAAGAAACACAATCAAGTTGTTCAAATTACTCTCATTAGAGAAAGGTGGGATCTTGCACTCTTTATTATTGTCAAAGATGTACAAGAATTTAGGGAATTCTGGGATGCTATTCTTTTTACGTATAGACCTTTTATCAAAGCACATGTTGTTTCTATTTATGCACCCTTGCATAATTTTCCTAAAACTTTTCTTGCTGGGCAACAAAGAAAAGAACGCATACTTGGATCGAGAAAAGAACCCAAGGTCGTAGAAGAAGCATTTGTTCGTACTTATGCAAAAAATGTGCGGCAGACTATTGTAGAACTTTCTCAAAAAGTGCATAAAAATCCTAAAACGGCTATTAAGATGATTGATGTCTTGGAAAAAGAAGAAGTTATTGTAGGATATCAAGTGCATCTTAACCCTCTTGCTTTTGGTTATAAATCCTATTTTGTTTCTTTTTTGTTACGAGAAGGAAAACACAGTCAAGAGTTGTTTGCCTATTGTAAATCGATTCCTGAAGTCTATCAAATAAACCGTATTATTGGAGGAGATGATCTGGAACTTCTCTTTATGGTTGAAACCAGACAAAGCCTCTTACAACTTGTTGACAAAATTAAAGAAAAATTTCGACAAAGTATTGTTGATGATACGAGCTTTGAATTTACTACAGTGTACAGTCAGGGAATTATTCCTGTCTAAAGTAAATCTCGAGTGAGAGCATACTCCGCAACTTGTATGACACCTTTTGCAGCTCCCCTTTGGAGATTGTTTGAAAGAACTTGCCATTTGAGACCACAGGTATAGGCTTCACTGGTTTCTATTCTTCCTACAATTGCAGCCATGCCTCCATCAAGATATGCATCTAGACGAGGTTGGGGACTTCTTTGTAATACATGAATACAAGAGGAGGGACTGGAAGGTAAAAAACCAAACTCTCTTCTTGATCGATCATTAAATGTTTCATAGAATCCTACAAGTTCTTCAGGAGATATAGGCTCTAGTGTTTCTGCAAACACCGTTTCAAAATGGCCTACTTCTACCGGCACACGAACACAACTACAGTCGATTTTAAAGCCCTTTTGTAAATGAGCTAAAATTTTTGCTGTTTCTTTTCTGACTTTCTGTTCTTCACCAGAAATATAGCCAATCACATTTTCGTTGAGAGCAAAAAATGGATCTCCACGAGCAATATGTGTATCAGGAGAAATAGCTTGGTCTCCCCTATATTGAGGCATTGTGCCTTGCGTTCTCCATAGATCCAATAGTTCTGCACCCCCACCTGATACTGCTTGGTAGGACGTCATGATCACACTTTCTATTCTTCGAAGTTGTGCTAAGGGTGCTAAAGACAAAACTAAACCTACCGTTGTGCAATTTGGACCGGGAAGCACCCAGCCTTTCCAATTTCTGTTTGCTTGCTGCTGTCTTACTTTCTCAATTGTTTCGCCATTTATTTCTGGAATAATTAAAGGAACATCTTCTTCGTAACGGAATGCAGACGTTGTGCTTACTACGGGAGTGTGTACGGCACATCTTTCCTCTAGATCACGTGCTACTTCTGAAGGAAGTGCTGAACAAATAAGATCATAACTTGCTGAGATATCATTTACATCTCTTAGTTGGAGATTTCTAATATCCTGATGTACTCCTTCTAGAGATAGTCTGCATGCCTCTTCTAAGGTTTTTCCTCTATTTCTTTCTGAAGCGTATAAGGCTACAATTTCAAACCAAGGATGATCTTGGAGAGTATGTATAAATTCTAATCCTGCTGCGCCTGTTGCACCCATAATTGCTACTTGCTTCTTTGGCATGGCAGAAATAATTTTTATTTTATTTATAAGAATTCCTATACTCTTTTGAGTAGCGGACCAGAAGGGGTATCTTCTATACTATAGCCCAAGGATTTTAATTTATCACGGATTTGGTCTGCCTCTTTCCAGTTTTTTTTGAGACGAGCATCTTCTCTCTTTTCCATAAGTATTTGGACTTCTTCAGAGATATTTACTTTTTTTATGCTCTCTACTCCTAGCCCCAGAACGCGATCAAACTCTAGTAAAGTTCTGTATTTTATTTTATTATTTACCTCTTCATCTTTAAGCATTGCCCATACTACTGCGAGAGCTTGAGGCATATTAAGATCATCGTTTATTGCACCTTGGAAGTCTTCTATAAATGACTCTGCGTTTTTCTTTCCTTGTGTAGGTTTTTCTATCAGTTCCAAAACTTTATTCTGCAATTTTTTCCAGGCATTCTGTGCAGAGTCCATTGCTTCCCAAGAAAACATTAAAGGTTTTCTATAGTGTGTTCCAAGGCAGAAATATCTGTATGCAAGAGGATCATAGCCCTTTTCTTGAACAAAAGAAAGCGTGAGAAAATTTCCTTTTGATTTCCCTATTTTTTCACTATCGCCAACTACCAGGAACTCTCCATGCATCCAATAATGTACCCAAGGCTTTACGTCTAAAGCAGATTCAGATTGTGCAATTTCATTGGTATGATGCACAGGAATATGATCTATGCCCCCACAATGGATATCAAAACTTTTTCCAAGATATTTTGTTGCCATTGCAGAACATTCAATGTGCCAGCCAGGGTATCCTACTCCCCAAGGTGAAGGCCATTTCATATCTTGATCTTGAAATTTAGACTTTGTAAACCAAAGAACAAAATCTTGAGAACTTTTTTTATTGAGATCTTTTTCTACTCGCTCTTGATTTTCTGCTTTGAGATCAAGCCTTGCAAGCTTTCCATAATCCTTTACTTTAGAGGTATCAAAATAGACATTTCCCCCAGAAAGATAAGTGAAGCCTTTTTTCTCTAAAGAACTAATCATCTCTATTTGTTCTTTAATATGATCCGTTGCTTTACACCAAATCGTTGGATCTTGAATATTGAGTTTCTTGATATCCTTTTGAAACTCTTGCGTATAAAATTCTGCAATATCCCACACAGTTTTCTTTTCTCTCTTTGCTCCTTTGAGCATTTTATCTTCTCCTTCATCGGCATCAGAAGTGAGATGACCTACATCTGTAATGTTGAGAACATGTTTTACTTTGTATCCATTAAAGAGTAAAATTCTCTTGAGAAGATCTTCAAAAATATAGGTTCTTAGATTTCCTATATGAGCATAATCATACACCGTAAACCCGCAGGTGTACAAACCAACTTCATTCTTCTTTATTGGAGAAAATGTTTCTTTTTTTCTGATGAGAGTGTTGTAAATCTTTAAGGCCATTCTTTATAAAATAGATCCAGTTCTTATAAATATTTCTTTACCCATACTTCTCTTTTCTCTTCTCTCGCACCCAAAGTAAGACCTAATCTCCTATAAAAGTCTGCTTGATGTTCTGGTGTATTCTCAGCTTGAAAAAAGAGGCCTTCCGGAGAACTTGCTGTTGCCTGATAAAACTCCCCCTTAAATTTATATTCTGCCGTTAAAAGAAGAGACTCTATATCTGCTAAAGGAGTTGTTCTTGTATTTATAAGACGAACAAGTTGTATCCACCTGGGGGTATGCTCAGGCCTTCGTAGATAAGCATAGGCTTGGTCTTCTTCATTGCTCCTGAGAAGATAATACCTGCCCCTTCCTGTACCTTCACTTAACTCCCTAGATATCTGCGCTCTTGCTTCTGAGCTATTCCATCTTTCACCAAGAATAGTGTGCGTAAGACTGAAAATAGGTTCCTGATGTTGCAGATTTGCAGGTATGACAATTATACTCATAGACCTGCATTTTTTCTTGGTCTTTAAAAGAGTTACTCTAGAGAAACTTCCTTCTTTTTCTTTTCCCTTTTTAAGAAGAGCCCACGGTCAAGCTTTGGTTTAAGCACTTGCCCTGTTTGTGTAAAATCACCAGTAATCTTTCCATAGCCTAAGTTCTCATCATGCATATTTTGCACGAGTTTTAAGTAACCAATTTTTGTTTCTCCTTCCACATGGTCTATGTGGCGACTACGAAGTGTTTTTCCATACAGAAAGTCCATTTCTCCAATATCTTTTACAAAGACCTTTTCCTTTGAACGCTGTGC
>JAHFJQ010000053.1 GCA_023245755.1 archaeon
AGGAGATCTTTCTGCCCAATCAAAGCGATTCTATTCTTCTACCAAAAACTACAAAAGGTCTGCTTCTCTTGCGTTCTATTAGAGATGAGGCACATCGTTTTGCGATTACCTATCAAAAAAAGTTACGGAGTAAAAATTTAACACAGTAACATGAAAAACACCTTTAATCTCATTTCCAGGCATCAGCCCGCAGGAGATCAACCTAAAGCAATAAACTCCTTAGTGACAGGTCTTGAAAAGGAGAAGACCTTTCAAACACTCATGGGTGTAACAGGGAGTGGAAAAACGTTTACGATTGCGAATGTTATTGCACAAACAGGTAAGAAAACGTTAATTTTAGCACATAACAAAACGCTTGCTGCCCAGTTGTATAATGAGCTCAAAGAACTTTTTCCAAAGAATAGGGTAGAATATTTCGTGAGTTTCTATGATTATTATCAACCAGAATCATACATTCCTCAGAAAGATCAGTATATAGAAAAAGATTCTTCAATAAATAGTATGATTGAAAGAATGAGACTTTCTGCAACAACATCCTTGGTTTCTCGAGAAGATGTCATTGTTGTCTCCTCCGTGAGTTGTATTTATGGATTAGGAAACCCTACAAACTATAAAGGAGCAAGTTATGATTTTGAACAAGGAGAAACCATTTCTCGTTCTTCGATTATAGAAAAGCTTCTTTCTATGCAGTATGAACGTAATGATATAGAACTAATCTCAAGCAGGTTTAGAGTGAAGGGAGATACAATAGATATTATTCCTGGAAGCATGCAAAATATTATTCGCATTGAACTCTTTGGTGAGAAAATAGATCAGATCTTAGAGTTGGATAAAAACAATGGAACTATTCTTTGTAAGTATCCTCATTTTATGATTTTTCCTGCAAGACATTTCATTACACCAGAGAATCAATTGCCTAAAGCAATTGCTGCGATACAGGAAGAATTAGAAGAAAGAATCCCTCAGCTTGGAGATATTGAAGCCCATAGGCTCAAACAAAGGGTAAGCTATGATATAGAAATGATGGAACAGTTTGGATACTGTAAGGGAATCGAGAATTATTCTCGTCATTTAGATGGAAGGAATGCAGGAGAAAAACCGTATTGTTTACTGGATTGGTTTGGCAAAGATTTTCTTCTCATCATAGATGAAAGTCACCAAACAATACCGCAGGTACAAGCAATGTATGAAGGAGATAAATCCCGGAAAGTAAACCTTGTTGACTATGGTTTTCGTCTTCCTTCTGCACTGGACAATCGGCCACTAAAATTTGAAGAATTTGAACAGTATTATGGAAGAGCAAAAGTGATCTTTGTTTCTGCTACTCCTACTCAATATGAAACAGATAAATCCAAGGAAGTAGTTGAAATGATTATTCGCCCAACAGGGCTTGTGGATCCGCAAGTAGAAGTGAGAAAAATATCTGGTCAAATGAAGGATATGGAAAAAGAAATTGACTTAGTTGTCAAAAGAAAAGAACGTGTGCTTGTGACAGCTCTTACCAAGAAATTAGCTGAAGAAGTTGCAGACTATCTTTCTGCGCAAGGAATAAAGGCAAGGTACTTACATTCTGAAATCAAAACTCTAGAACGTAGCGAGATTCTTCGAGAACTCAGAGTAGGAAAATTTGATGTCATTGTAGGGATTAACCTGCTTAGGGAAGGAATAGATTTACCAGAGGTAAGTTTAGTAGTTATCTTAGATGCAGATAAAGAGGGTTTTTTACGAAATCAAAGGAGTCTCATCCAAATTATAGGCAGAGCTGCAAGAAATGTTCATGCCAAGGTCGTTCTCTATGCGGATGTGGTGACACAGTCAATGAAATTAGCAATAGAAGAAACAAAAAGAAGAAGGACCATTCAACTCAAGTATAATGAAGTAAACCATATTACTCCAAAAACAGTCACTCGCCCTATAGAAGAACAGAAGTTTATGATTAAAGATACAAAGCATATTCCTAATGCCGAAAAGAAAAAAATGATTCCTCAACTTGACAAAGAGATGCGCCAGGCTGCAGATGCCCTTGATTTTGAGTATGCGATTGCCTTACGTGACCGAATTGAAGAACTCAAGAAAGATCTTGGAAAGTAAAGTCATAAGTTGTGTAAGAACAGGAAGAAAAATCTCTTATAATCTCCAAGTGGATAAAGAAGAAATTATTAAATTATTAATCACCTATCAAGAAAGCTTTTTGGATTCCCTTGTAGATAATGTTATTGAAATGTGGGAGTAATCTAAGATTAAAAAAGGATAAAGAAGAAAAAGATTTAAAAGAAGGGCAGAAACCCTAATTGTATGATCTACGAGCCAAGGGAAGATTCTGATCTTCTCAAAAAATGGGTAAAGAAGAAAGTCTCTAAAAAAGTTTTAGATATGGGTACAGGTTCTGGTATCCAAGCAAAGACTGCATTAGAAAACACTCCAGATGTACTTGCGGTAGACATTAGTCCAGAGTGTGTAGAATATACAAAAAAACAAGGCATTACTACACGTCAAAGCAACCTTTTCTCAAACGTTACTGAATCTTTTGATTGGATCATCTTTAATCCTCCATATTTACCAGAAGACCTTGAAGAACCAGAAGATTCAAGACTTGCAACAACAGGTGGAGTAGAAGGAAATGAAATTATTTTGGACTTTTTACAACAAGCAAAAACCCATCTCAATACAGATGGTAGAATTCTTATTCTTATTAGTTCTCTCACAGGGGAAGCAGAAGAACTCTTTCAAGGATACAAATACACTTTGTTAGAAAATGAAAAGCTCTTCTTTGAAGAATTATTTGTGTATGAACTTAAAAGGTTATAATATAAATTATGAGCAGCGTAAAGCTAATATAGGTTCTCTTTTCAATTTTTTGATGAATATGGAGTCAATAAGCTGGGAGTATAATTCTTCATCTGAGGGTCTCGTTACTGCAACAACTGTATTTAGGGATCAAGAAGTAGAACTCATCCTAGATCCTATTACAGCAAGAGTTATTTCTGGTGCGCAACAAGTAGTGACCTTACGTATCTATTCATCAGAGGGGGATAGATTTAGGGGCATTTTTACAGCTATTGGAAAAGATGGAAAACCTTTCTATAACGGTTTTGCTTTTTGTATTGAGGGAACAAGAACTTCAAAGCACCAGGTAAGGAGTGTAGGAATAACAATTGAAGACTTTATAACAGAATTTGAAGAGTTATTACACTCAGAGCCGGTCTTATCAAACTATTGTAATCCTTAGAAGACATTGCACAATCTTTAAATATCTTATTCTATTAGAAAAAGTATGACTTCATGTAAACGTTGCCAGGAAGAGTTTGACAATTTCTTTGCAGGCTACAACTGGTGCCCTAGCTGCGGGTATATTTGGAGATAAAATGGACAGTATCATCCATTTTGAAATACCAACGACGGACTTGAGGAGAGCAGAGGCATTCTACGAGCACATGTTTGGGTGGAAAATAAACTCCGTACCGCAGTTTAAATACACTTTAGTCACAACAACCCCTTCTGGAGAGCGTGGTCCTTTAGAACCTGGTGCAATTAATGGGGGCATGATGCTTCGTCAGGGAGAAATGCAACATCCTATTCTTGTCATAAATGTAGAAGATATAGATACACACAGGGAAAAAATACAAGCAGCAGGTGGTATTCTTATAGGAGAAAAAATTCCTGTAGGTGACATGGGAATTTCTGCATATTTTAAAGATACAGAAGGCAATGTTTTATGTTTGTGGCAAAGTCTGAAGAAATAGGTCTTTCCTATATCTTTTTAAAATAAAAGATAATCTCTAAAGTGTATGTTAAGTATTCAAGAGTTTATCAAAGCAAACATGTCCCAATATAAAAAGGATATGGTTAGTTTAGTCTCAATTCAAAGTATTAGTGCACAAGAAAATCACAGAGAAGATTTACAGAAAGTTGCAACACGAGCAGTAGAGCTTTTGCGTGAAGCAGGTGCTTCTGCACAAGTGATCCAAAATGATGAATTCCCTGTGGCTTTTGGAGAAATAAAAGTTTCTAATGATGCTCCTTGGGTTACCGTATATAATCATTTAGATGTACAACCTGCAGGTGAGCCGCAATGGACATCCAATCCTTTTGAACCTGTACTTACAGAAGAAGGAATCCAAGCACGTGGTGCAACAGATGACAAAGGACCTATGCTTTCTATTGTCTATGCAATAAAGCATTTAAAAGAAACAGGGCAGCTTCCCGTAAATATACAGTTTGTTTTAGAAACTGAAGAAGAGAGTGGAAGTAAACATTTTGGACAATTTTTAGAAAAAAATAACTCTCTTTTGCATAAGCCGGACTCTATTCTGGTAAGTGATACTATCTTTGATGGAGATAATCCTGCAGTAACATTTCAATTAAGAGGTTTAACTCTAGGAGTAATTGAGCTCAAAGTAGGAGAAGCAGGAGTACATTCTGGAATGCTTGGTGGTCTTGCAAGAAATCCACTTGCAACACTTACAAGAGCAATCGCAACATGTATAGATGATGATGGAGGAGTACTTATTCCTGGGTTTTATGATGGTGTTCAAGAGCCAACAGCAGCAGAAAGGAAAATTATTGAGCAAGTTGCAGCAAGAAAAGACTTTGCAAGAATAAGGGCAGATACGGGATTTAGTGAATTCTACACCCAAGATCCAAGAGAAGCAGAAATGCGTACAACTTTTTCTCCTACATTTGAGCTTCATGGATACGAACCTGAAGCATCAGGAACAAAAGTTTCTGGATATGCAAAAGCAAACTTTAGTATGCGTCTTGTTGCTGGTCAAGATGTTGCTGATCTAGCAGGAAAGTTGCAAGAACATCTCAGAAAAACACACCCTGGCATTACAGTCAATATCGCAGAAGGTTCAACTGCAGTGAAGACAGATTTGGATAATCCTTTTATGGAACGAGCAAGACAGGCATATGTCCCTGCATTTGGTCGGCCAGCAGTATTCGTTGCAACCGGAGGAACAATCGGTGCATTCCCTCCCATGCAAAGAAAATGGCCAGGAGTTCCTATTGTAATGGCAGCACAAAGCCTTATGTCTGATGGCTATCATGCTCCAAATGAAAACTTTAAGTGGCAACAAGCGGAGAGAGGAATACAGACCATAGCAACATATCTTATGAGCATTGGAGACCTAAGAACAAGCTAGGGAAACATTTATAAATCCCCAGAAAATCACAAAAGACACTCGTTATCACTACAGTAGTAGGAGAGCATTATGGAAAAACAAGAAGTACTCAAAGCAATTGAACAATTAAAGAAAGATTCTCCAAAAAGAAATTTCTCCCAAAGTTATGATTTTCTCGTCAAGTTGCAAAACTTTGACCCTAAAAAAAATGAAAACAAAGTAGACGTATTCGTCGCTCTTCCAAATTCTTTAGGAAGAAAACTTACTGTCTGTGCATTAGTTGGTGGGACTTTATACAACGATGCAAAAGCAAACTGTGATCACACTATTGGTCAAGAAGAATTCAAAAATATTGCAGGAAATGCAAAAGAACTCAAAAAACTTGCAAGAAAATATGATTTTTTTATCGCACAAGCAGATATTATGGGGCCTATTGCAACAACTTTTGGTCGTTACTTAGGTCCAAAAGGAAGAATGCCAAACCCAAAGGCAGGGGCTATTGTTCCACCGAAAGGATCTACAAAACCAATTGTAGAAAAGCTTCAAAAAACAGTTCGTCTCTCTATTAAAAACAATGAAATGGCTGTACGTTGTCCAATTGGAAAAGATTCCATGAGTAATGATGAGGTTGCAGAAAATATTCTTGCAGCATACAACGGCCTAGTACAAGGACTTCCACAGCATGAGCAAAATATCAAATCTATCCTTCTCAAACTAACAATGAGTAAGCCTGTTGTGCTAGGGGGTAAAAAATGAGTAAACCCAAAGCACACGTAAGTGATGAAAAGAAGGAAGTTGTAAAACAATTGTCCAAACTTATCGCAGAATATCCTATTGTTGGTTTGGTAGACATGGAAAATTTACCTTCTCCACAACTACAAAAAATGAAACAAAGTCTTCGTGGTAAGGTAGTTATTGCTATGGCTAAGAAGCGGCTCATTAATTTATCCTTAACGCAGTCTTCAAAAGGAATGTCTGATTTCGCAGCTCGTTCTCGAGGAATGCCAGCATTAATCTTCACAAAAGAAAATCCTTTCAAACTGTACAAATTACTTTCCGCAAATAAAAGTCCAGCACCTGCAAAAGCAGGACAGACTGCACCAAGAGATGTTATCGTTCCAGCAGGAAAGACAAACTTTGCTCCTGGTCCAATTATTGGAGAGCTTGGTCAGTTAGGGATTAAAGCTGGTATTGAAGAAGGAAAAGTTGCGATTAAAGCAGATAAACTCCTCGTAAAAGAAGGAGAAGTGTTCACACAGAAAGCTGCAGACACATTAACAAGATTAGGTATTTTGCCTATGGAAGTTGGTTTGAATGTTGTAGCAATCTTTGAAAATGGAACTATTTTTGATAGAAAAGTTTTAGACATTGATGAGAAAGTCTATCTTGCAAACCTTGTACAAATGCACACAGAGGCAATGAACTTGGCTGTTAAGATTGGCTATGCTTCAAAAGATACAATCACTGTACTACTCAGCAAAGCACATAGAGACGCTACTGCACTTGCAGACAGCAAAGACATTCTCACAAGTGACAATGTCAACAAACTCTTAGCAAAAGCTGATGCACAGGCACATGCTTTAAAAAATAAAGCGCATATCGACTAGAAGGAGGACAGAAAAATGGAATACATCTACGCAGGGTTGCTTTTATTTCGAGCAGGAAAAACTATTGATGAAGCACATGTAAAAAAAGTACTTGAAGCTGCAGGCGTTAAAGTTGACGAAGGCAGAGTAAAGGCTCTTGTTGCTGCACTTGATGGTGTAAACATCGAACAAGCAATCAAAGAAGCTGCTGTTGTACCAATGGCTGCTGCACCAGCTGCACACCATGCACCAGAAGCAAAGAAAGAAGAGAAGAAAGAAGATAAAAAGTCTACAGAAGACGCTGCTGCAGGTTTGGGATCATTATTTGGTTAGTCCTCCAGAGTAGTCTCCTTTATTTTTTTATTTTTTACTTTTAATCTTTCTAAAATTTCTAAATTATTTTGATAAGGATAATCTTCAAGTAGAAGTTCATATTCTTTTTTCCATGAAGAGAGAACCAGAACAAAAGAACGGGCTTTATTTGTAAAAAAGAATTGAACAGAGTTTCCAGAGGTTTTTCTAGAGCTAAATAAAGCTTCTTTTTCTTTACTTCTTAGCCACCCAAGGGCAACATGAGAAACAACATTGTATTTTTTCCTAATGTCCTCACTAGTAATGGCTTTGTCAATGGGCAATTCTAAAAATCTATAGTAAGTGTTATGTCTTCTTCCATTGAGATACATTCCTATTACCAAAAGGAGTTTTTTCCAGTTATTTGTATTCTCAAAAGC
>JAHFJQ010000054.1 GCA_023245755.1 archaeon
AAAAGAAATTTAGTCGTTTAAGACTGCTAAAAAAAAATTTGAAACTTGAGGACCTTCCTTCAGATTCCAAGAAAAAATTTGTTCTTGTACAACTTGATGGACTTTCGTACTCTTTATTACAAAAACTTCGAGCGACACGTTACCTTCCCTTTATTCATGGACTGCTTGAAAATGGATACCATGTTACAAAATATGATCCAGGCTATCCTACAACAACTCCTTTTATTCAGGCAGGTATTTTGTATAATGATAATAGTACTATTCCAGGATTTCGTTTTTTAGATAAAAAAACACAAAGAAGTTTTAATTGCGGAATTACTTCTGATGCACGATATCTAGAAAATGAGTTACAAGAGAAGAATTATGGCATTCTTCATGGTGGATCATCGATTGGGACTATTTTCTGTGGTGATGCATCCCGTTCTATTCTTACAGTTGCACATTTATACAGAACTGAATCTGGCAGAAAAAAGATCAGAGATGTTATTGTTGTTATCCTCCTTAACCCTTTGCAAACTTTGCATGTTTTTCTTGCAACGGTGTCGGAATTCTTTGTAGAACTTTCAGAAAGTCTTCGTGATTTTCTCCGTTCTCTTCTTTTTAAAGAACATTCTAATTCTCCATTTTTTTATCCTTATTTTCCGTTCTTTCGGGCTTTTATTAATGCTATAGCCAGAGAAATTTCTACACAGGCTGGAGTTCTTGAGATGGATAGAAATTCTCCTTACATTTATGTTACCTATGGAGGCTATGATTGGATAGCTCATTATCGTGGACCAGAATCAGAGAGTGGTTTTCATATTTTGAAAGAAATAGATGCTGATGTTCGTAAACTCTACAAACAAGCAAAGAAGAAAGGATATGATTTTTATATTTATTCTGATCATGGACAAATCCCTTCTATGCCTTTTGAGAGATTATATTATGAGTCCTTTGCTTCTTTTGTTCAAAGAATAAGTAAGCTTCCTGCTCAGGGTTTTTCTGGTCATGCTACTGAGTGGAACTGGAATAAGTATTTGTATTATAAATTAGAATATTATTATGATAATATCTCTCTTCCTTTCCGTGCTCTTGCAAAGAGTTTTTCTCATCTTGTGAGACGCACCCTTCTTAAGAAAAAGAAAAATCCTACTATTGATTGGAAAAATGCAGAACAAATTATGCTTTTGTATTCTTCTTCCCTGGCTCATATGTATTTTAATCATAGTCCTGAACATTTAGATTTAAGTGATATTGAACAAAAATATCCAGGTTTTGTTTTGAAACTTGTTCAGCATCCTGGAGTGGGTTTTGTGATAGGTACACAAGGAAAAAATATTGAGATTATCCATGCTCACGGTAAAGTTATCCTTACAGACAAAGGTGTTAGCTATGAGGGTGAACGGTTCTTACGCAGGTATGGCGATGAAGAAAAACTGGTCATACAACTGAAGTATTTTGCTCGTTTAAAATATTGTGGAGATCTTATTGTGAATGGTGCCTATGATGGGAAAAGAATTGTTGCCTTTGAATCCTTTCATTTCGGAAGTCATGATTCTGTAGGTGGAAAACAAAATGAGGCTTTCTTCTTATCCAAGGAAAAACAGAATCTTGATCATGTTCTGAATGCAAAAGAGTTGTATAAGATTTTCTATGCTTATCATACTGTGAAAAAGTCGAAGAAAGCTTTATAAATGCTCTTAGGGGCAGAAAAGAGTATGATCGTGAAGATAGAACGAGGGTTTCCTCTCTTAGGGTGTATTGCGTTTGGGATACTAGATAGAGGAACGAATCTCTTACAAGTTCGTCCTACTTCTGTTTGCAATATTAACTGTACTTTTTGTTCTGTTGATGGTGGGCCGTTGTCACAACAGCATAAAGTGTTTTATGAAGTGGATTGCGCATATCTTTTAGAAGAAGTTGCAAAAATTGTTGCTCTTAAGGGAAGTGATGTTGAAATTAATATTGACTCTGTTGGGGAACCTTTTTGTTATCCTCATTTAGAAAAACTCGTTACTGGTTTGAGGGCAATTCAGGGTATCTACAAAATTTCTATACAAACAAATGGAACTTTACCTAAAGATGTTGCTGTTGATGTGTTGAACCTTTCTTTTCATGCGATGGATCCGAAATTGGCAAAGCAGTTAGCAAACTCTCCTTGTATGGATATTGAAAAAGTCAAAGAATTTGGTATTCGTTATAAGAAAAAAGGAATTTCTGTACGTCTTTGTCCTGTGTGGATTCCTGGTGTAAATGATGAAGAAATTCCAAAAATTATTTCTTTTGCAAAAACGGAAGGCTTTTTGTTAGGAATACAAAAGTATGAAGTTTATGCACATTCACGAAAACATGAAAAGGTTAAAGCACAAAACTGGTATCAGTTTTATTCTCAGATTAAGAAATGGGAGAAAGAGTTTGGGATCCCTCTTCAGGTTACTGCAAAGGAGTTGGGCATTCATAGAGCACCGAGAATTCCAGAAGTCTTTAAGAAGGGTGAACGTGTTCAATTAGAGGTGAAAGCAAAAGGATGGTTTGAAGGACAAATGATTGCAGTGGGAAGAGGAAGATGTGTTTCTGTGCAGCATTGTGAAAAAAATGTGGGGGACTTGGTTAATGTGAAAATTCTTGAAACAAAGAATAACATTTCCTTAGGAGAATGAAATATATTGCAATTTGTCCTCAGGGCTTAGAAGATATTACCCAGAAAGAATTGAAAGAACTTTTGAAAGTGTCTTCAAAAATCATTATGCCTGGAAGAGTACTTTTTGAAACAGAACAGGTGCAGAAACTGATTGTAAAAACACGGAGCATTATTAAAATCTATACTTTTGTACAAGAGTGTAAGGCCATTCAAGATATTAAGCCTTTTCCAGTAGTTTCTCCTTTTCGTGTGGTTTGCTCCAATAAAGGTGGAGGAGAATTTTCTTCTCAACAAATAGAAAAAGACGTGGGTGCGCAATTCTTTGCTCAAGGTTATAGTGTGGATCTTAAGAATCCGAAAACCATTGTTTTTGTAGATGTTCTTGATGATAGAATTCTTGTTGGTGTGGACTGTACCCCAGAACTGTTGTCTAGAAGAAAATATAGAATTAAGATTCATAATCAGTCTTTAAACGCATGTATTGCGTATGGACTTGTTCGTCTTTCTGGATATTGTGGAAAAAAAATGCTTGTTGATCCTTTTGCAAAGGATGGAGTCATTGCTATTGAAGCTGCATTGTATAAAAAAGGGAATATTATTGCATATGATGCTCTTTTTCCGCATGTGAAAAACGTAGAAGTTAATGCAACACTTGCGCATGTCCGTAAGGATATGACTATTTCTCGTATAGAGCCTGAATGGTTAGATACAAAATTTCAGGATGATGAAATTGATTTTGTTGTTTGCGCAATTCCCTTTGTTTCTAAAACTCAAAGTGAACATGAAGTAAGGCTGCTCTATAAAGAATTTTTAGCTCATCTTTCTTATATCCTTCATAAAAAGGGAAGGCTTGTTGTTATTGCCCCAAGTCTTACTCTCTTTAAAGAAATGGCTTCTTCTTTAAAAATTGTTGAAGAACGAAGTGTTTCTACAAGTAATCTTAGCTACTCTGTTGTTGTCTTTAAAAAGTAGCCGGAAAGTTTTAAATAGTAGAACTTTTTGAATGATCCTATTTCGATTTACTGGTGGAGGTAGCTAAAATGACAGAAATGGTTGTTGTACGAAGTAAAATAAAAGAGCTTGCAGAAGGGATGAATGTTGCTGGAGACTTTGCAGAGCACTTAAATGAAGAAGTTGTTTCTTTGATTAAGAAAGCATGTGAACGAGCAAAAGCAAACAAAAGAAGTACTATTCAGGCAAGAGACCTTTAGTTTTCTATACTTATTTTTTCTTTTTTAAACTTTTTGTGCTTGGACACGCGGCATGTGTGCGCCAAGCTTAAATACGCATTTCTCTTTGTCTTATGTTATGAATAAAAAAGGAAAAGGAACACGTGGTGAAAGGGAACTTTTTCATCAGTTGTGGGAACAAGGATTTGCTGTTGTTAGGGCTGCAGGTTCTGGAAGTACATCTCGGCCTAGTCCAGATCTTTTGGCTAGTAATGGAAGAAAAACTTTTGCAATTGAATGTAAGTCTGTGAAAGGAGAAAAAAAATATTTTTCTGCGCAAGAATTAGAACAGTTGCATATTTTTGCAAACACTTTTGGTGCTGAAGCATGGCTTGCAATACGTTTTGATACTAAGGGGTGGTTTTTTTTAGAAGCAAAACAGATTTCAAAATCTAAGGGACAGAACTTTTTACTTTCTTATACTCAACTGCAGAAAGAAGGTTTACAGTTTGAAGAATTTATTGGAAAATATTCTCAGCAAAGGTTGATCTTACCGGAAGGTATATAAACTAGAATGGATACTTGTAAACTAAAATGGACACATATACACAAAAATGGACTATACTTCAAGAAAGGATATTCTCTCTCTTGTGTCTTCGAGCAGGCGAAAAGCTTAGCCAAAGGGATATAGCTAAAATCCTTAAGGTTTCTCCTACTGCTATTACGAACTCTATTCCTTTTCTGTTACAGACTAAACTGATTTCCCTTGAGAAAACAAAGACTATTCATTTCCTTTCTTTTCATAGGGAGGAACAAAGAGCAATTGAACTAAAAAGAATAGAAAATCTTAAATTCATTTATCTCTCTGGTCTTTCTGATTATTTGGAAAGAGAGCTTGCTGGTGCTACTGTTATTCTTTTTGGAAGTTATTCTAGGGGTGAGGATACAAAGAATTCCGATATAGACCTTGCTGTAATAGAACGAAAAGAGAAAAGATTGTCTCCTGAAAAATATGAACTGATCTTACAAAGGCGTATTCATATTCTTTTTTATTCTTCTTGGAAAGATATACCTAAAGAGTTAAAGAATAATATTCTTAATGGCATTCTTCTTCATGGGAGTGTTTGCTTATGAGGCTTTTGAAACAGTTTGAGGAGTATATTTCTTTGGGTATTGTGAAAAAAGTTAGTCCTGATATGGAGAGAGCCAAGAGTTTAGTTAAGGAGTCAGAGAGAAAAATGATTTCTATGAAGCAAAAAGAAGAGAAATTAGGTATTACTCTTCTGAATGCAAATGACTATGTAGAATATTGTTATGATCTTCTTATGCATATTGTGCGAGCCCATATGTATTTGGAAGGGTATTCTTCTAGTGGCCAAGGTGCGCATGAGGCAGAAGTTTCTTATCTGAGAATATTAGATTTTTCTGATAAGGATGTACAATTTGCTGATCAGATGCGTTATTTTAGAAATGGGATTCTCTATTATGGAACTGTTCTTGATGTTGTCTATGCAGAAAAGGTTATAGCATTTACAAAAAAAGTGTACCCTAAACTTAGCTCTCTTATTCAAAAAAGAATTCTTTGAGTTTATTTTCTAAAGGATTGCAGTTTGAAGAATTTATTGGAACATATTTTCAACAACGACTAAATTCTACGAAAGATATTTAAAGCAGGTATTCTTATGGAGTGTCTATGTCTAAAAGAGGTCAGTTTACTTTATTTGTTGTATTAGGTATTGTTCTTCTTCTCTTAGTAGGATTATTTTTTGTTTTCAAAAATGATATTCTTAATTTTGCTGGTATTACACAAGGCGTAAGTTATCCTACTGATGTACAGGAAGTTGTCGATCATGTCCAAGAATGTGTTGATGCTTCTGCATATGAAGCAGTGGTGAATATTGGCTATACTGGTGGATATTTTACCTTACCTCAACAAAGTTATGTTGCGGATTCTTATGCTGTTCCTTATTATATCTATGATGGAGAAGACATTGGTCTTTCTTCAGATCAGTTACAAAGTGAATTGAACGATTATATTGAAACACTGGTGAATACTTGTGTTGATTTTGAACAATTTTCAGATTTTATTATTACCACAGGGGAGTTTTCTTTGGATTCGCAAATTGAACAAGATGTGGTGTCTGTTTCTGTGAACTATCCTTTGACTGTTGCTGTTGGTGAAACTAGTTACAGTATTGCAGAACCTTATGATACAGAAGTGGAAGCAAATCTTGGGTTGCTTCATAGTGTTGCTTTGCAAATTGTTGCTTATGATCTAGAGCACCCTGATGATATTGACTATAGTGCTCTGCTTTCGTATGGAGTGTCTAATATTTTGGTTGCACCTGTAGATAATAGTACGTATATCTATATGCTTCAGGATACTACTTCTTTTGGAGGAACAGGAAATATGACCTTTTTCTTTGCAGAGCATTATATACATTCTGAGAGTGAATGTTTTATAGATCTTGATTGTGAAGATGGATTTAGTTGTGTTGATGATGTTTGTGTGGAGGAAGAAGGATGAAACGATTTTTGATTCTGAGTTTGATTATGGTTTTACTTTTAGGAATGGTAAATGGTGAAGAGGATGTTTCTAGTCTTAATGCTGCCTATAGTTGTAGTGATGGATCCTCAGCTTCTTTTCATTTAGATGATGAAAGTTATTATGTCCTTTCTGATTCGGCTGCAAAAACTGAAACTATTAATGAGTGTCAGGTCATTGGAACTGAAGTTACTTTTCCTTTAGGTACAGGTCCTATTGTTCATTCTGCTTCACCTGAAAAGCCTATTACCTTATCTCTTACATCTGGAAATAAAGATGTTTCTTTGACTACGAATGCTGAAACATGGGGACTCCTTTCTGGATTTACTGTTTTTCTTCCTGAAGGTACCCTTATTACTTTTGATAGTGAAGATGGTGCAATTGTAACTATTCCTCAAGGAACGCTCGCAGAAATTTATGACTCCTCTGGTAGAGGTATGGTTGTTTCTGCGGTTTCTTCTGAAGAAGAGGGGACTTTTTTTCTCTTGGCAAACGAAGAACATACTGTTAGACGCCAGTATGTAAGCGAGAGTAATATTCGAGATGCTCCTGCTATGGATATAACTCTTTTAGATGAAAATTTGGTCTTGTATCCTAAATTTCAATCACCTTCTGGTGTTTATGATCTCATCGTGAATAATTATTATATTGAGAATTTAGATCTTCATCCAAATGCTGAAAATGATGACTATAGGGATACTGTACAACTTTCTGGGACTCGTTTGCTTATTACTATGAACGATATAGATGTATGTACGAGTACTTATGATAGCCCTTTTCAAGTAGATTTTACTCCAATTGATTCCAGTAATGAACTAGGCTTAAAATATTCTTTTACGAGTTATTGGTTTATGGCAAAAGAAATAGAAGCATGTAATACTCAGATTTATTTGAGCTCAAATACTAACTCTCCTGTTGTTGAGCTTGTTTCTCCTATTGATGATCTGGAGATTGTCTTTATTGCTTTCCCACCTGATGCAGCTACTGA
>JAHFJQ010000055.1 GCA_023245755.1 archaeon
GAATTACTTCTCTAACAAATGTGCAATCAAGGCCATTCGTATATACAAACCATTTTCCACTTCTCGAAAATATGCAATTCTGGGGTCTTTTTCTTCTACATCCAGAGGTAAAGAAATTTCTTCTGTGTGAGGCAGTGGGTGAAGCACACGTGCATCTGTGCGTACAAAAGCAAGGCTTTCTGAAGTAATACTATACCTATTTTTTACCATTTCGTATTCTCCTTCTTGCATACGTTCTTTTTGTATTCTTGTCATGTAAATAATATCTGCTTGGGGAAGCGCTTTGTAAAAGTTTGTTTCTTCCTCAAAGCCAACACTATGTCTCTGCAAGTAATCTTTAATATCTTCTTTAATTGCAAGGGAAGCGGGAGAGACAAAAATAATTTTGATCCCATGAAACTTTCCTAAGAGGTAACACAAAGATCGTACGGTTCTTCCATATTTGAGATCTCCTACAAGAGCAATAGTAAAATGTTCTATCCTTCCAATCTCTCTCCATATAGTATACAAATCTAGAAGTGCTTGTGTGGGATGTTGCCCCGCGCCATCTCCTGCATTAATAACAGGAACACTACTCACAGAAGCAACACGTTTTGCAGAGCCTTCTTCATAATGTCGAATAACAATAATATCACAGTATTTCGAAACAACACGTGCAGTGTCTTCTAGTGATTCTCCCTTGATAGCAGAGGAGAATTCTTTTGCGTTTTCTGTACTAATCACTCCTCCACCTAAACGCAGCATCGCAGATTCAAAGCTAAGCCGTGTTCGTGTACTTGGTTCATAAAAAAGGGTGGTAAGTATTTTTCCTTGCAATGGCCTTTCTTGTTTCTTTCGTAATTCTTCTGCTTTTGCAAAAAGAAAGAATATATTTGCTACATCAAGTTGCTGTGCTTCAATAAGGCAGGACAATTTCATAAAAAAAGAAGTATTTACGCCACTATTTAAAATTGTGGGTTTCCAAATGCATATAAATCCAAGGAACTATAAAAAAGTATGAAAGAAAAAATAGCTATGTTCTTTGGTATTCGTAAAGGAGGAAAATCTTTTGATAAATACTCTTTATATGCTGTGCTTATTTCCCTAGCAGTCACTATTATTTTGACATTATGGGAAGTATTCAGTACAGCTTCCTATAATTTTGTCTGGTGGGGAGCACTCATTTTTCTTGTAGGTGCGTTTATACGTACAACCGCGCGTTTGCAGTTAGGAAAACTGTTTACCTTCAATGTCAAGATTATGCAGGATCATAAACTCAAACAAGATGGACTCTACAAATACATACGCCATCCTGGCTATACCGGTATTCTTATAGAAGTCATTGGTTGGTGTATTTTTTTCCAGACCTTTTGGGGCACACTGAGTGCAATCATATTTATTCTTCCTGCGGGCTATTACAGGATTAAAGTAGAAGAACAAACATTAGAGAAAAATATCCTTGGGTATACAGAGTATAAGAAGAAAGTGAAAGCAATTATTCCCTTTCTTTTCTAAACAGAAAAGACAATCTTTTTAAAAACAGAAGTGTTCTTCCAAGCTATGAGTTTTCTTTGGCTAAAAATAGGCGTGGGAATAGTATTTGTGCTTCTTTCAACTGCAGGTATTCTCTATGCCTTAGGTCATGATATAACAGATGCTTCTTTAGATCACTTTGAAATTACTGATATAAAAGATATAACGACCGAATCTTTTGTTTTAGAAGCCTCCCTCTTTGTGAATAATCCCAGTGATATAAGTATTCCAATAAAAAAAGTAGAATATACAATAAGTTTAAAGGATACTGGTGAAGAAATCGGCTCTGGAACTATAGACCCTTTTACATTAGAAAAAAACACCATCACAGAAATTCCTTTTGAACAGAAAATAAACTGGGTGCCAACCACACAACTCTTAGCACAGTGGGCAACACAGGAGCATGTCTATATGATAGTAAATGGAACAGTCACGCTAGATGTGCAAGCTCTTGAGGGATATGAACTTCCATTTAATGAGCAGGTAGATATCAAAGAGTATACGGATCAATTTATCGAAGAATTCATTTCTGTACCTGTAGTAACTGATGTTGGAGAAGAGCAACAAGATACAGATCTTGTTCCGGCATTGTAAAAAAGAGTTCTTCTTAAAAATGAAAAAACAATTGATAAAACGTATGTATGGTTTTTGTAATGGGTCTTGGTATGATCCTTTTCAAAAAATATGGGGTCCAAGAGGGGATGTAGAACAGACTTTTGTGACAAAACTTCGTTCTCTTTCAAACAAGGAAACAACTATTCTTGATCTTGGTTGTGGTACAGGTGCAAATTTTGAACGTTTACAAAAAAATAAGATCCCTTTCAAAAGCTACACTGGTATAGATATGACTCCAGAAATGCTTACGATTGCAAAAAAGAAATTTCCTCAAGCAAAATTTATTCTTGGTGAAGGAGATAATCTTAAGGGTGACTATGACCTCACGATTTCTTCTTGGCTTTTTGAACATCTTAAAGAGGAAGAGAGAAAGAATATTCTTCAGAGAAAAGGAAAACATCTGCATATGTATTTAGGTGGGAGAAAAAAGTATAATCTCTTTCTAAAACTCTTTGCCTATTTTTTTCATTTTTCTTATGTTGATGATAAAGATCTCAAAGGAAGGAAAACACTTTGTGGTATAACAACAACGATATTAGAAAGGGAATAAGCAAAAGATATAAAGTCTGAAGAAAATTCTACAAAACAATGAAGACAAAGACCATTGGACTCATACTTATTCTTATGACTGTTTTATTCAGTGTGTTCATCTATCTTGCAAGACAGCGTGAAGATTTCTACGTCAATAAGATTATTGAAGATCAAGGGGGGATTTGTTACGTAAATGGAGTATGTTTACATGAAAGAGAATATTCTGCATATTATTTTGGTGGAGCCCTGGTCTTGTTTCTTTTCGGTCTAAGTCTATATCTCTTATTCTTTGATCGCTCACAGAAAGTCTTGTTAAAACAACAGCAAGAAGTAACTCATGCTTTACAAGAGGCAAAACATCGCGATGAGTTCCATGCATATGTAGCTGGCTTTTCCCAAGAAGAGCAAAAAATATTGAAAGCAGTCCATGAACAGGAAGGAATTCAACAGTCAACCTTAAGGTACCGTACAGGTATTGCAAAAACCTCTCTTTCTTTACTTCTCAAATCTTTAGAAGAGCGAGGAATTGTAAGCAAAAAAGAACATGGAAAGACCAATCAAGTTTTCCTAGTAAGAAAGTTCTAAAAACAAAAGAGGAATATTTATAAATCTAGGATTATCCAAAAAAATCTATGGAAGCAGCACAAAGGCCTATTTTTGGATTAATTCAAAGACTAGGAACTGAGTTTCAAAGAGAAGCTCTTCTTTTAGTAGATCACTTAAGAATTCAAAAAGTAGGAGGGCTTGCAGAATATAGTCGTCAAGGCCTTCAAAGTCTTGAAGTGAGTGTAGCAACACTAGAAGCAATAGAATCCATTCTAAAGAGCGAGTATTCTTTAGGGTTTGCAGAGGAGCCAAAAAGGGAAGTTCTACCACCAAGGCACTATTCTAAGCCTGAAAGAGTTATTCATGCAAGTGGTGCGCCTCCCCAGACTGTTTTTTGTGTAGGGAGATATATGCCTGGACTAGGAAACCATCTTGGAAACATGCTCGACCACTAGATCCCTTCTTTCTCAGATTCCCAAAGCCGAAAAAGAATTTCTTATTAGAACTGCAAGAGAAATTTTATCCTCCCTAAGAAGAGATTCATTAGAAGAGCTTTGCAGTGCGGTTGCAAAAGTACATGAGGACAAAGAATATGGCTGGGAAGAAGCAATTCTCTGTGGACAATGGTACAGATATCCTAGTGAGATACAAAACGGAAGATTTTGTTCTGAAGAGGCGTTAAAAAATTATCTTCTTCTCAGAGCCCTTGGAGTAAATGTAGAATATTATGTTCTTGAAAACTATCAGGCCACAGGTATGGCACACGAGCTTGTTCTTGTTCCAAATGGGGAGAGACCTATTCTTATTGACTGGTCTTTGGTTACTCCAGTAAAAAAAGAAGAACATTTTTTTGCAGTTGAAGGAAAGGAACCCATTTCTTTTGGAAAAATATACCTTTTAGAGGAAGAAGAAATTCTAGAACGTGTTCTAGGTCTTCGTACAGGTCAGCGATTTCTGGATGCAGTACGTTGTGGCCAAGTTCTCTATAGAAAGAAAACGGAAGAAGGGGAATTAGAAGGCCAAGTAAAGTGGGATCCAGAAAATCAAGAGCTCACCTTTACCTTTGGTTACCTCCCCTATACGGAAACTATTCTTAGCTATTTCACTCATACAATCAGATATGGTACAGAAGTAGAGATAGAGCAAGAGTTTGGAATAAGCCGTGGAGCAAGTTTGAGGCAAGATGAACGAATCCCTATTCTCACTTTTAATCATCCCCCTAAAGAAAGAGATGCTTTAGAACAAATTATAGGCTTTCCTAACAGAATGGGGCCTAATCAAAAGAGGTTGTTAGCTATGGAAGTCTATTATCGTTGGGCCACCTGTTCTGAAGATGCTTCTGAGGGAAGGTATGTATATTCCCCAGAAAAAAGAACCGAAATTTATCTTGCTTGTAAAACTTTCGCAGAAAAGGGCGAGATGCCAGAACAAATGAGACGTTTTATGAAAGATCAGCTAAGAACCTATGATCATTTAAGAGAACACAATCCTTCTGCAGCGGAAAGATTTTTTGATTTTCAATGTACAACAATGTTCTTAGATCAGCAATATCCCACAGAAGAAGATTTATTTAGATATTTTGGAGAAAATCATCAATTAAGTCATTTTGGAGTATGTATGGAATATTTTTTTATTTCTGTAGGCGCCTTAGGCAAGCAGTTTTCATCAAGAAATCTTTTGTCATCTAGTGATATTCTTGTTAGGGAAATAAGCCAGAGAATAGGGAAAGATATTCCTCTTTGTAATATAGACAGTTTTCTTCAGTTTATTGATGATTTCAGTGCAATGTCAGATAGGGAAAGATTTGGGTATTCTAGGTAGGAAGAAATAAGGATATAAACGGTTATGAACGAGAATTTGACGTTTTAAGCAGAATTTAGAATAGATTATTACACGAAACAATTTATATAGCCCATCTTCTTTTCTACAGTTATGAAACAACTCACTCTCAAAGTAGAAGGAATGCATTGTACAAGTTGTGAAACAATCATAAAGGAAGATTTAGAAGATGCAGGTGCAAAGGACGTAAAAGTTTCCTTTAGTAAAGGCACTGTTTCTGCAAGCATTGATGAAAACAAAATCAGCGAAAAAAAACTCAAACAAATTATTGAAAAAGAAGGCTATAAAGTCAAATGAAAACAAAAGTCTATGTCCCGGATATGGAGTGTGAGTCTTGTGTAAAAGTATTACAAAAACGCTTTGCAAAACTTCCAGGAATTACAGAAACCGTTTTCTCAAAAGATGCTGTAGATATTTGCTATGATGAAAAAAAAGTACCTCTCCATCAAATCATCCAAACCATTAAAGATGCAGGCTATAGAGCATCAGAACATCCCTTTGAAAAGAAAACCTTCAGAGAAAGAGCAAGGGCATTCAAAGAAAAGAAAGCACAGTATGAACTAGAGCATAAACTTATTCCTTATACACTCTCAGTGTTTCTCTTGCTCACCCTTGTACAAGTAATCGCATATTTTCTTTATTTTCGTAGTATTCCTAATCTTCTAGAAAACTATGGCATATGGTTTTTGTACCTCAACATAAGTATTGCAACATTGGCAACAGCAATCTGGCATTATCTTTCCTATAAAGCAAAAACAACGTGTATGCTGGGCATGATGATTGGTATGACTTTAGGAATGCAAACAGCAATGATGCTTGGTGCAGTTATTGGTGCAACAAACGGCTTATTTCTTGGAGCAGTCGTAGGAGTGATACTTGGTGTAACTGTAGGAGTTCTTACAGGAAAATGTTGTGGTATTATGGGTGCAATGCAGGGAATGATGGCCGGTCTCATGGGGGGGATTATGGGGCCAATGACCACACTCATGCTTTACTCAGATCATTTGCTGTGGTTTATGCCTTTATTTATAGTGGTAAACATAATGATTCTATGGGGATTTTCTTACATGATGTATGAAGAGATGGTAGAAAACAAGCAGGTAAAAAAACAGCCTCTTGCTTTATCCAAGCTTCTCTTGTGGTCAACACTCATCATGGTCATTTTATCTCTTCTTATACTCTATGGGATACGCTCTCCCTTATTTGGAGGATAAATGAAAACAAAGATATTTCTCATTCTAACAATAGTGATGTTTATTCTATCTTTGAGTGCATGCACAACGCAGTCTAACACGCAAGAAAACATCACAGGAGATACAGTCGCAACAGTATCTGAAGACGGCTATCAAGATATAACTTTGAGTTATGGGAAAAGTGGTCGTTTCTATAATTATATTCTTACTCCTAGTACAGTGCAAACAGGAATTCCTGTACGCGTAACTGGAGATATAAGCACATTAAATGGATGTTATCGTACTGTCGTGATCCAAGAGTATGATATAAGAGAGTATCTTTCAGATTTTGATAATACTTTTGAGTTTACACCGCAAGAAACAGGAGACTTTGTTGTAAGTTGTTCTATGGGTATGGCAACAACAACACTACATGTGATATGAAAAAGACACAGTTACAAATCTCAGGAATGCACTGCGCAAGTTGTGCAACAATTATTACAAGAGCCTTACAAAAGACCGATGGTGTAAAACAAGCATCAGTGAATTATTCTACGGCTTCTGCAACAGTAGAGTTTGAGGAAAAAAGAGTCAGTATAGAACAGCTTAAAGAAGCAGTAAAGAGTAAGGGCTATACTGCAGAGCTTCTTGAAGAAGGAACAAATGCTGCGCAAGCTCAAGAAAAACTTATTACGAAAGAGAAAGACTATTTTAAGAGAATGTTTTTTATTAGTCTTCTTTTCTCTCTTCCCATTTTTGTATTAATGGTTTTAGAATGGTTTCAGATAGAACTTTTTGATATGATTGTCCATCATTATATTGTGTGGATTCTCTCAACTCCTGTACAATTCTACATCGGTTGGCAATTCTACAAAGGTTCCTATCATGCACTAAAGAATAAAACTGCAAATATGGATACGCTCATTGCGTTAGGAACGACAGCAGCATACATCTATTCGATTTTCACCGTTCTCTTCTTTCCTTCTTTAGGACAGTACTTTGAAATTTCTGCAATTCTAATTACTTTAGTAATTCTAGGAAAATATCTTGAAGCAAACGCAAAGGGAAAAACTT
>JAHFJQ010000056.1:0-4289 GCA_023245755.1 archaeon
GACTTGTGTATAGTGAAGAAATAAGCACAGGTCTTTATGAGGCATACAAAAGTTTGCTTTTTGTGAATAAACATCCCGTTGCTGTTCTCCATTTGCATACAGGGGGGGTTGATGTGAATGTACATCCTACAAAGAAAATTGTGAAGTTTTCTCATCCAGGAAAAGTGAGTGCTGTTGTGTTCTCTGCAGTACGTTCTTTGTTTAAAGAGAGTACACTAGATTTTTCTGCAGAGGTGCAAACACACTATGGAAGTTCTTCTCCTTTGTCTAAACTATATACTCCTCAAGAGAATACTCGCTTTGTTAAGGATATTCAGCAGGGGCTTTCTTCTTTACCTTCTTTTGAAACAAGATATGTTCATTTTCCAGAAATGAAAATTCTAGGTAATGTTGCAAAGACTTTTTTTCTTGCAGAGAGTGAAGAAGGAATTATGATCATTGATCAGCACGTTGTTGAAGAAAGAATCAATTATGAAAAATTTATGAAGCAATATATGAAAGGTGAGGTCATTGTGCAGGATTTACTTGTACCTGAGCTCTTGGAATTCACTCCTAAAGAAGCTATGCTTGTGCGTGCACAAAAAGAATTGTTGAAGAGTTATGGTTTTTATGTGGAAGAATTTGGAGAGAATACTTTTCGTTTAGAAAAAGTTCCTATGCTTTTTAATAAAGTGAAAGGTGCGGCATTATTGAGAGATTTGCTCGTTGATTTTAAAGATGATGAAAAAGAGGATATTATCACAATGATGTCTTGTAAGAAATCTATCAAGGCAGGAGATTCTGTAACGGTTTCTGAAATGTATACTTTGTTAAAACAGCTGGATCAGTGTGATTTACCTTACACCTGTCCGCATGGAAGACCGATTATGGTCAAATTAGCTATAGAAGATTTAGAGAAGATGTTTCGAAGAAAAGGATTTTAGTTTATTTTGCTCTTTGCAAAGGGCTTGCATTCTCTTTCTTTTTCTTACGTAAGCCTTAAATACCTACATATGACTGATTATAGCAATGGAAACATCACAAACTCAACAAAAAATTACTGGTGAAATGACGATCGGTGAAGTGGTTAAATTGTATCCTCAGTGTATAGAGATTATGCTGTCTTATGGTCTTCATTGTGTTGGTTGTGGTGCAAATACTATGGAAACGCTCTATGAAGGGAGTGCAGGACATGGTATGCCCGATGAAATTTTCCAAGAAATGATTACTGAATTAAATGGTGCTATTGTTGAAACACAGGGACAAACCCTTACTATTACTGAAAAAGCAGTGAATAAAATAAAAGAACTCCTTTCTAAGAATCATAAAGAAATGTATGGCTTGCGAATACAAGTAGTGAAAGGTGGATGCGCTGGAAAGGAATATAAATTTTCTTTTGAAGAACATCCTAAAGAGGGTGATGAAGTGATTGTTTCTGGCGATGTAAAAGTATTTGTTGATAGCGAAAGTGGAAAATCTCTTCATGGTTCTCTTGTTGATTACTTAGAGAGTTTAGAAGAGTCTGGTTTTCGCGTAAGCAATCCTAATAGTTCTCATTCTTGTGGTTGTGGAAAAAGTTTTACGTAATATGAAAAAAACCATTTATGAAGGTTGGTCTGGCAAGGATCCGTATACTTCTTGGCGGTTTTCTTCTTTTATGACCAGGTTAGGTGCTGAACATGCAACTGCTGGTCGTGATACTCTTGTGTGCCATTATAATGGTGTGACTATTGTTCGTAGGGATACAGGATTACAGAGGTCTGGATATCTGACTGTTGGTACTTGTACTGTAGAACTTGTGGGTGATGCTGGAAATGTTGGAGAGGTAGAGAGGATTATTCTTGCAGAACAGGAAAGACTTTCTCCTAAAGAAGCTGTACGTTTAGGCTTAGAAGCTTAAAGAAGAAAAAAATAAGAAAAACACCTTCTCGGGGGGAGGTGAGGGGTGGTGTTTCTTGTATGTGTTTATACTCTCCGCCTTTTTAAAGAAGATTCAGGACTGCTATAGAAGAGAGATCTATACCAAAATGTTATAAATTCACCTTTTCTTTTTGTTTTTATGACTGAGTATGTTGCGAAGTTTCTTGTGTGTTATAGTCGAGTTGGTGATGGCTGTTGTGAACCTGTACAGAGGTATACCTCTTCTCATTTTTTTGATGCTACAACTATAGATGTAGCACTTGAAACTGCTCGAAGATTTCGAAGGGACTTGAAGGATTCTTTTACGTATTCTGTAACTTTAGAATCTTTAGAAGAGGTTGTTGTTCATTAGGTGGAACCAATTTCTTCACTCCTTTTAGGGGGTACTTAACACAACATTTATAAATACTTCCTTAAAAAATTATCCTTATGTATGATCTAGACGTAGTTATCATTGGAGCAGGTCCAGCAGGGCTTTTAGCTGCTGATCGTTTCTTAGGTTCTAGTGCATTTGATGCACGAGTTACGATCTTAGAGGCACTAAGACAAAGTGGAGGAATCCCTCGCCTTTATCCTACCGTTGCTCCTAATAGTCCTTTCAATGATCTTTATTCTTTTCTTATGGATCTTCGTGCTGAAGGTGCCTTGTCTTCTTCTGCAAATCAAATAGCTAGTGAAATTCTTCAAAAGGCTAGAAATGCACCTTCCCTTGCAGAAATAGCAAATACTTTCTCGTTATTAAATGAGGATCTTCTTTCTCAGGATGGCAATTTTGGGATCTTTTATGAAACCACAGTCAAAACAATTTATCAACAGGATAATGGATCTTTTGAACTAGAATATAATAACCCCTATGGTGCCTCGAACCGTTATACTGCGGATGTTGTTGTTTGTGCTCAAGGTGGAATCCCTCGTAAAAATCCTTATTCAAAAATATTTGGCCTTGAGTATACTATTGGAGATGCGCTGAATAGTGGCTCTTGTTTATTTAGAGATAAAAAAGTTGTCATTCTTGGCGCTTCCCATTCTGGTGCCATTGCCTTGATTAATGCCGTTCAACAAGGTGCACAAAAAGTAGAAGTCTGGTATAAAACAGATCCATTTAAAGAGCATCATGTTACTAGTGAGGGAGTTAAATATTACCAGTTTAGTGGAATAAATGAGCCTACTCTTGGAAGGTTAAAAGAGGCTCTCCAATCTGCGGGTGAAAGAGTTGTTTTTCGTTCCATAGATTCTCTTGCATTAGGGGGTGTCTTTCCAACTAGAGTCTATAAAGATTGGTGTGTTGTTCCTGCTATAGGTTTTGAACGTTCTCCAATTTATTTTAGTGCACGTGGTTCTAAAAAAAGAGAGTTAACTGCTGTTCTTCAAGGTGAGAAGTTTGGTGATTGTGCTCCAAATCTTTGTTATCCCGGTACTAAAGATGCTATTCCTGGTCTTTATGGTTTAGGTTTAGCATATCCTCTTATATTCACTCCAGGTTTTTTACCTAATACCGTTGAATCAGAAAAAGCAGCCATTGTTGGAATATACTTTTCTTATGAGTTAAGTAAACTTTTAGTCCCAGATGTTTTGCAAAATCTTGCATCACGATTGAGTGTATCGGAGGAAACATAAAATGTATCAACAAAATTTTAAAGGAACAGATGCTTATAGGGTTAGAGCTGATCTTGCTGCTATGGTAGACTTAGCAATTTTACGACATAGACCTTTATTGCTTACTGGTGAAGCAGGAACAGGTAAAACCCAACTGGCATATGCTGTAGCACAATCTCTAGGAACTTGTGTTCATAGGGGACAGATGACTTCTACAATGAGAGGTGAGGAAGTTTGTTATACTTTTGATTCTGTTCTTCGACTTACAGATTCTCAGCTATCGCCTCGTGGTGGAGATATTGGTGGAAGAGATGTCTCTGATCCCATGTGTTATGTTCGCTATGGTGCAGTTGGCAAATCCTTTATTGCTGAAAAAAGGGCTGTTGTTTTGCTCGATGAGATTGATAAAACGAATAGTGATGTTCAAGATGATCTCCTTCGTGTTCTTGAAGATTATGAGTTTGAAGTTAGAGAGGCAGGAACTTTAGTTAAAGCAAAGCAAAAACCTTTTGTCGTTATCACAAGTAATGGAAAACGAGAGTTATCTGATGCTTTTTTACGAAGATGCTATGCTTACCATTTACCCTTTCCTACTGCAGATGAGCTAGGAGAAATTGCAATGTTGCATTATCCGACATTGACTCCTGAACTAAGAACTCATGCTGTCCAAGTAGTTTCTGAACTTAGGGAGTGTGGATTAGAAAAACCTCCAGCAACAGCCGAACTTTTAGAATGGATTGGTGCTCTTCAGCTTCTCGGTGTTAGACCCCCGAGGAGTATTCATCAAGGTAGTG
>JAHFJQ010000056.1:4299-7084 GCA_023245755.1 archaeon
TTCCAATTATTGGGATCCTCTTAAAGAGAGGCGCAGATCTAGAAAGGTATCAACAAGGAGCAGCTCCTGGTCGTCTTTCTCGAGATGACCGAACGAGACGTTAGGAATGTACCCTTCTTTTACTCTTGCTTTACGAAGAGAAGGGATAGCTGCAACACCAGCTCATCTTGTTGATCTTATTGGGGGTATTGATGAAGGACTCGCTCCTACGATTGGTGATCTTTTTCTCCTTGCTAAAGCAACGTATGTAAAAAAGCCTGTTGATGAAGAACCTTTTCATAGGGCATTTTTCTTCTATTTTGCAGGTATTGACTTTCAATCTGGTCTTTCTTTTGAGGAAAGTGTTCAACGTTCAGTATCATTTAAACGCTGGACTGAAGATACAGGCAACTTGGGTGTTCAATCTTTCCTTGAAGCAATTCTTGGTTCTGGTTCTCCTTTCGTTATGGATCCTGAACTCTTAGATCTTGCAGCAGATTTTCAGACTCGGCTTGAAGAAGACTATGCACAGCCACATTATGACAAACATCATAATCCTGCTTCTGATCCAAGATCTACTCTTGAAAGAGATTTATTTGATACTGGGGGTTATACTGTTGCAGATGATCATACAGCAGATATGATCGATTTTGGTTCTGTTTCTGATTCCGATCTCGAAAAAAGACTTCTTGATCTTTTCCGTGCACAACGTGAAGCACATGAAGGGGGAGATACTTGGATTGGAACAAAAGGAAATAGTGCCTTTGGGAATAGTGGATTTAGTAGGTATGGTATTCGGGTAGGTGGAGAAGGAAGGCATGGGTCAGCAAGGGCAGTGTTAAACTCTGCTCGTACTTCTGCTTCTTCTGTTCTTTCGGTTAAAGGTTACGAAGGTGCTGATTTACAGGAAGTTCTTCAGGGACTTCAACTTCTTTCTGCTGATGGTCCAAGAACTGATTTAAACATTTATGATACCGTTCGAGAAGCTGGAAGAAGAGGATATGTTGATTTGCTTTTTGATCCTAGGGTCGTTGATAGGATGCATGTTGCTCTTTTCATTGATAACGGTGGAAGATCTATGAATCGACATGTTCCTCTCGTTCAGAAGCTTTTTGCTAAAATGCTTGCACAATTAGCTTCTTTAGATATTTATTATTTTCATAATTGTATTTATCGAGATGTTTTTTCTGATGCTAAAAGAAGTAGAAAAATAAGTCTTGGTGATGTCGTTTCTTTACCTTCAGAAACTCGAGCAATTATTGTAGGTGATGCTTCTATGAATCCTAATCGTGAATTTGACAAAGAAACTCTTGGTAGGCTAAGAACAGCTTTTCCTTATTCTGCCTGGCTTAACCCTGTTCCTCCTACTGATTGGCCTCATGTTCAAAGCATTGGTATGGTCCGTGGAATTTTTGATATGTTTCCCTTAACTCCTGCTGGTCTTGCAGAAGCTGTTCAATATTTAACTAGAAAATAGCTTTCGTTCGAAAGCTTTTTTAATTGTCTTTCTCTCTCTGAGTTATGAATGTTTCTGAACAAAAAAAACTGAAATCTAATATCTGGAAATTTTACCTCTTTGATGTTTTTGCAAGTATGTTCTTTGCTATTCCCATTATTGTCTTGTTCTGGCAGGATAATGGTTTAAGCTTGACTGAGGTTATGCTTCTTCAATCTTTTTTTTCGGTTCTTATTTTTCTCTTTGAAATTCCTACAGGATACTTTGCAGATTTATATGGACGAAAAAATTCCCTCTTTATTTCTGGAATTGCTTTCTTTTTGGCCATTCTTATTTATAGTCTTGGTTCTAGTTTTACCTTATTTCTGTTTGCAGAATTTTTCTTTGCATTAGCTGTTGCTTTTAATTCTGGTGCTGCAGAAGCCTTTCTCTATGATACTCTTGTTGATCTAAAACAGGAAAAACGTTATTCCTACTTTAATGGGAGGACTATGTTTTTTGGTTTACTTACCCTAGCCTTTGCTAATATCCTTGGAGGCTTTATAGGCAAAATAGATTTAAGATGGACTTTTTATCTCTCTCTTCCCTTTATGTTTCTTCTCATACCTCTTTCCCTTTCTCTTTATGAACCCCATAGACATAAATCTGTTGTAAAGCGAAGTCATTTTTCTCACATGTCTAAGATTTTACGATTTACTCTTCTTGAGAATGCAGCTCTTCGCTGGGTCATTATTTATTCCTCAATTATTACGGCTCTTACTGCTGTTGGGCTTTGGTTGTATCAACCTTATTTTGTTCTTTCTGGAATTGATATTGTTTATTTTGGGATAATATTTGCACTTTTTCAAGTGTTTACTGCACTTGTTGCAAGGTATGCTTCAGATATTGAATATTCTTTAGGGAGAAAGCTTTCTTTAGTCCTTCTTCCTATTCTTCTTGCTTTGAGTTATTTTTTGATGGGATTTTTTGTTTTCTGGTTTAGTTTCCTCTTTATTTTTCTTCAGCAGTTTGTTAGAGGTTTTTCTGGGCCGGTTCTTTCAGATTATGTTAATAAACTCACTAATGGAGAGTCTAGAGCTACAATTCTTTCTATTAATAGTATGTTTTTTCATTTACTTTATGCACTGATTATTCCCTTTATAGGTTGGATAGCAGATGTGTATAGTCTTGTACAAGCACTTTTTGTAATGGCAGTTACTGTTGTTATTGCTAGTTCTTTTATCCTGTTTATTCTGTATAGAACTAAAATTTTGTAGAAAAGAAGTTACAGTTCGATTTGCTATTTCTAAACTTCATTCTAAAAATTTAATTCGTTTAAAAAGTAGAACCTTTAAAAAGAGTAATGGAATT
>JAHFJQ010000004.1 GCA_023245755.1 archaeon
AATAGAGACGAACAAGTAAAGCAAGAAGAATAATACCTAAAAGTATTTGATTTTCACGTTTTTTAAAAAATCCCTTCACTTTTTCTTTGAGGCTATCCACAATGAGTGAAAAACAACATTTTCTTTATAAGTTTTCTCCTTCTCGAGTGGGATTATATCTTTGCTTTTTTTAGTGCAGCTTGAATATCGTTTTCTTTCCACCCTTTTTTTCGAAGATCATTTATTAGCTCTTCTTTTCTTATTCCTTTTGCTGTTCCTTTTTGAAAGAAAGACACAAGTGTATCACTAGAATTTGTTTCTTTTTTCTTTGAAAAATATTTTTTCCCAAGTACTAGTGCTCCAAGAAGGAGTATAACCCCTAAGGGTATTATTACATAGAGCCAGTTAAATTCTGAGCCACAATCTTGTGGACAAGAGGAACTGTCTTCATCTGATGCACAGATAAGGTCTCCACAGCTAGATGTTTCTTCTATAGCTGGTTCTTCTTCGCTTACTTGCGTGATGATAATACTTTTAAAATCACTTAATGACACGGCTTCTGTGGTGATATAATAAAACTGTGTTTTTTCTCCTTTGTTCATATCAATAGAAAACTCTGCTTGTGCTCCAGAGCTTGCTGTAGGCCGTTCTGATGATAGAAGGTCACTAAATGCAAGCGGATAGAGCTCATATAATGTTCCTCCGCTGATATCTTGATTTGCTGTGATTTCCTTTTTGACTAAGATGTAGGTACTTTTTTCTTGGTTATACGTTTCTATACTTACTGCATTGAGCGTTGCCTTTACGGAAATACTGTTTTGCATACTGAGGATATCTGCTACATCTCCTAGGCTAGATGGAATATCTTTTTCTTGCGTTGTTATAGTTTCACTTTTTGTTTCTTTACTGGATATTTCCCAAGGTATATCTGCTAGGCTCGTTTCTATTTCTGAAACAAGAAGACTTTCTTCTGTAAAACCAATTTGGTTTTTGTATGTGCCTAAGTCTTCTAATACTGCTTCAATGTCTTGTGTTTTTCCCAGTAAACTTAGGATTTGGTATTCCTCTGAATCTTGGTCTAAGAATGCATTTAGTTTTGTTGTTGCTGTATAGATTAAGGTTGTTGCGTCTTGAATATCAGAAGCATTGAGGATGCTTATAGAATAATTTACTGAAGTATTCATGAAAGTACTTTCTAGGCTATACTCTCCAATACTTGTTTCTGTAAGGTTAATCGTTTCTAATGGTATTTCTATTGTTGCACCGTCTTCTAATACTTGGCCATCAATAGCAGTAATATCTGCTGTAGGAAGTTCAAGATCATACAGCGAGTTACTGCTTTGTGTGATACCATTGTAGTCATAAATAAGTGAGAGGCTACTAAATGTTAGGTTTCCTGCGCTTTCTGTGCTGATATTTATTGGTATGGTACAGGTTGTTGTCTTACAAAGACCATTATATGGTTGTGATCCTACATAATATTTTATTGCGGTGAGCATGGATCCAGTAAAGGTTTCCCATGTATCTACAGAAATTGTGCTTGAGAGGTTATTGTTGTAAACTCCCGATTGTACATATATAAAGAAATTATTGAATGCTGTTTCTTTGCAGACAGAATTTACTGCGGTACCACACGTATATGCTGTGTCTGTTTCTGTGGAGCTATCTAAGGGGATTTCATAATAACTTTCGTCAGGGTCACCTTCAGTGTATATACAGACAAGATACTGTCCTTCAATAGTGTATTCTAAATTGATAGAACAGGAGTTTGTTCCTGATTCTGGAAGATCACAAGTATCAGAACCGCCACTCCAACCTACTTCTGGCTTTCCTGTTGGTACAGAAAGAATGACTGCTTGAATATCTCCTCCGGATGCTATTGTTGTGTAATCTGCACTTATAGTAATATCTTTTGTTCTTGGCAGATCTAAAAACTCACAGTAGTATGTTTCTGGCTCCATATATCCTGTACTTTCTATAGTTGTATCTACATCTGGGGAGTCTATCTTTGTACTATTGTAGCCCATAAATGTCCCTAAATAATACCAGTCAATGGTTCCTTCGTTTCCAAAGTCCATAGCTACTGCGGAGGGATTTTGCCCATCAATGGTGCTTGCTGTTAAGGTAAAAGAAATGTCACTTACTTCTGCGTATCTTGGAACTTTTAAGCCGAGAAATTTTGTTCCTCCACTTGTAAAACTTACTGATTTTTGTGAAGCTGCGTTTGTTGCATTAAACTGTGTCGTTTCGTATTCTAAAGAATGGTTTGCAGCTTGTAATAGTTCTTCAATAGTAAAGGAGTACGTGTGAGAGTTGAGAGAAATAGTTAATGGTTCTGAAGGATTAAGGTTTTCAGAAAAAGTTACATTTATTGCTCCAGTAAGTGGGGAACCTGCTGGAAATGTTGTTGTATCTAAGTATATACTTATTGGAGATTCTGTTGCTTGCGTTGTTGCAAAACCAGTTAATCCTGGATTTGGTATGAAGAGTAAGCTGACCGTTAGAATAAGCGCTGCAATAATAAATAGTAGTTTTTTATCTCCCATAACATCCTCTTTTTTCTTTTTTATGGCTCGTGTATATAAAAAGGTTTTGATAAATCTTATAAAGGGTTAGTTCTTTTTCCAAGTTATATGAAGGATAAAGTACAGAATATTTATTATCAGCATTATAGAAAACTCTTCTTTGTTCCTTTGCTGATTGTTCTTTTAGCATTTGGAAGTTTAGCGTATCACTATTATACTACTGGGGATATTGTTGATAAGGATGTTTCTCTTAAAGGGGGAACAACCGCGACAGTATATACCTCTGCAGAATTTCCAGATTTGGAACAGAAGCTTTTAGAGAAGTTTCCGGAAGGAGATTTTAGTATACGAAGTGTAGAAGAGTTTGGTTCTACTGTGCCATTAGGGTTTACTATTGAAGTAAGCACAGTTTCTGCTGAGGAACTTGAACCTGCTCTTGAAGAAATTACTGGTTTAGATCTTACTTCTGATAATTATAGTGTTGAATTTATTGGTGGGAGTTTGGGACAGAGCTTCTATGCACAAATGGCTGTTGCATTATTGTTTGCCTATATTTTTATGGGTATTGTTGTCTTTGTAACTTTTCGTTTTCCCATTCCTTCCCTTGCAGTTATTTTTTCTGCCTTTTCTGATATGGTCTGTACTTTAGCTTTGTTTCCGATACTAGGGATAAAACTGTCTACAGCAGGTATTGCGGCACTACTTTTACTTGTAGGATATTCTGTGGATACAGATATTCTTTTAACAACAAGGCTTTTACGAAAAAATAGTAAGAGTCTCTTTGAACGTCTTGTTGATTCTATGAAAACAGGATTGACTATGACTGTTGCTGCAATTGCTGCATTAGGTGTAGGCTATTTCCTTTCTACGTCTTATGTGCTTCAACAAATGTTTCTCATTATTATTATTGGCCTGCTCTTTGATGTGATTATGACTTATGCAATGAATGCTGGGATTCTCATTTGGTATTTACGCTCCAAGAAAAAAGGAGATCAAGAATGAAACAATATTTTACTTTTCGTGTTTGGCTTCTGCTTTTTGCTTTAGTCCTGGGTTTTATTGCTCTTGCTCCAAACCCTTGGGCTACGGGTGTAAGTATTGTTCATGTGGATAGTACTAGTGATGCAGCAAAGTATGGCCTTGCTGTAGATCAAAAAATCCTTACCATTAATGATATGGACATTACTACACAAGATGATGTTCTTGCTGCCCTTGCAACATTGGGTTATACTGAACAAGAAATTACTGTAGAAACAAACTCTGATATTTTTACGTATACTGTTACGGATGATATTGGTTTTACTGTTGATGAAAATTTGACTATTCTTACTACTGCAGGTATTATCCCTGTAGGCGATACCCTTGTTTCTGTGAATTCTGAGACTTTTGCTACTGAACAAGATTTTACGAACTATTATACCACACTTATTCCTCCACATGTGATTAGTATAGATACTGACTCAGGATTGATTGCGTATAGCTCTCGAGAAGTTCCTGCTATTACCGAGTCTGAGACGAAGACTTCTAATTTAGCTTTTGGACTTGATTTTACTGGCGGAACACGTGTCCTTCTTCAACCTGTAAGTAATGACACTGTTACCGATGATGAAATTAGTACACTTATTGATGTTTTAAGTAATAGACTCAATGTCTATGGGCTTTCTGATATTAAGATACGAAGCGCATCAGATTGGCAGGGAAATAAATATGTGCTTGTTGAACTTGCTGGTGTGACACAAGAAGAGGTGAAAAATCTTATTTCTCAACAGGGAAAATTCGAAGCAAAAATTGGAGATCAGGTTGTTTTTAGTGGTGGAGAAGAAGATATTCCTTATGTTTGTAGAAATGATGGGAGCTGTTCAGGAATACGTAGCTGTGATCCTACTGCTGATGGGTATAGCTGTACTTTTGACTTTGGTATTACTTTGAGTCAAGCTGCTGCAGAAAGACAGGCGGCAATTACCTCTGGCTTAGAAACTCTTTCTCAATCAGGAAAGAGTTATTTGAATGAAAGTTTAGACCTCTATCTTGATGGTGAACTGGTTGATAGCTTGTTTATTTCTAGTGATTTGAAGGGCCAGGCAACAACAAGTATTTCTATTTCTGGTCCAGGAGTAGGTGGAACACAGAATGCTGCAATTGAGAGCGCAACTGAAAATATGAATACTTTGCAGACTATTCTGATTACTGGATCCTTGCCTTTTGATCTTGAAATTGCAAAATTAGATAGTATTTCTCCGGTCCTTGGTGAAAGCTTCTTGAAAAATGTTCTCTTTGTTGCATTGTTTTCTATTATTGCGGTAGGTATTGTCATCTTTGCACGTTATAGAAGAGTTAAATTTGTTTTACCTGTTATGTTTACTCTTGTTTGTGAATTATTTTTGATATTAGCATTTGCAGCACTTGTTGGATGGAATCTTGATATTGCTGCGATTGCAGGGATCTTGGCTGCTATTGGAACAGGGGTAGATGATCAGATTGTTATTATTGACGAAGCTGTGCATGGAAGAAAAGAAGATATTAATTCGAAAGAACGTCTCAAGCGGGCTTTCTTTATTATCTTTGCAGCGTATGCAGCTACTGTTGCAGCAATGATACCTTTGTGGAATGCTGGTGCAGGACTGTTACGGGGCTTTGCATTGACCACGATTGCTGGAGTAACTATTGGGGTATTCCTTACTAGGCCTGCCTTTGCTTCTGTCATTGAGCATTTAGAAGAAGATGAAGAAAAGAAGAAATAACATTTTTCTTATACCTTTGAGTACATAAATCCTTTTTAATTCCTTTTTGTTTTTTTGTCTTATGGATGAACCTTATAGACATTCTCAAACTAAAGAAGGAGAATATCCTCGAACTGCTGTAGAACTTCTCCACCATAGTCTTGGTACTCTTATTGAGCAGTTTCCAGAAAGAGTTATTGATCGAAGAAGAGCAGATGGTGGCCATATTTTTAATATGCCTGCATATGAATGGTCCGGTGCGGGAAGTGTACGTGGAGGAAGTGCAGAACATATGCGTTATGAACAAGTTGTGTTTCTCCCAGAAAGAGAGGGAAGAGTTTCTGTGGTGAGTGTGGGTGATAAACAGTTTGATTCTATGCATACAGTTTTTATTATTGATGATCGTGCAGGAAGTCCTACTCATGGTGATCTTTCTGAATATGATGTCCGTAGTGGTTGTTCACCGTCTTATTACTCCGTTCTTTTTCGTTTTTCTGTGAGTCCTGTATTTGCCGAGGCCCTTCTTGAGTATTATCATGCACATGTACAAGGTAAGGAAGAAAGAAATTATACTTTTTCTCGTTTGTTTGAAGATGTCTTAGGAGATGGTACTAGGCATTATATGGGTTGCCCTCTTTTTGCTGTTGATCCTGGTAGTGGATCTCATCGATCTGGGAATCTGTATGTGAATAAATATGGTTCTATTTCTGACTTTACTAGGGGTTGTCTTGTAGAAGTTCCTGTTTCTTGGAGAGATCGATTACGTGACGATCTGGGTCGTAGACAAGAACTTTCACGCTCTCTTGCAACTTATCTTCAGGGACAAGCTGTTGATCCTTCCTTTAGAGATACTGCTTTTGATCAGGCTTTTCAGGGTTGGAGCCATACATTGATGGGAAGAACCTTTCAGTCTAATGCCTATGATCCACGTGATGAAGAAAAGAGTCTTGCAACTTTACAAAAAGATGCTGCTTAGTTCGTTCTTCGAAAACTATTTAAAGAAGTATAGGTTGTAGTAGCTTTAGAGGTGTTTTTATGGCAAGTATTGAAAATCAAATTCTTTTAATTTCGTATATTACTCTTGCAGCTGTTATTGCAATGATCTATGGTATGCGAAGAATCTTCCTCCTAGAGAGTAAGATTGTACGCTTAGAAAAAGCAATATTAGGAGAAAAGGCTCCACGAATGTCTCCTGCAAAAAGAAGGAAATAACTTTTTGTTATTTTGTTTTTCTAATTTGCTTCTTTAGTCTTTTATTGATTTTGAGAAAATTTTTCTTTGAAATATTTTTATGATCCCACACTTCGATTTGTATTCCATCGTTGTACATTCTTGGAATGATATGAAAATGAGTATGAAAAATGTATTGGCCTGCATCGGTGCCATTGTTTAGTAAAATATTATATCCCCCATGTTCTTTCATAAGAGTCTTGCCAATCTGTTGTACCGACTGATTCATTTCAGCTAATGTCTTTTTTGGAATTTCTGATAGATCGGCATGTCTTTTTTTAGGAATGACGAGTATATGCCCATCTTCTTTTGGTGGAATGTCTATAGACATAAAGGATACAGAGCTTTTTGTTTCATAGAGTTTTATGAATGGAAATCCTTGCCTATGTTTCTTTTCTCCTGCAACTAAATCTTGAAACAAATAAAATCTTTCGGATATATTTTTATAGATCCTGGGAGTATTTAAGAAAATATATTTTATCGTATTTTCAATTTTAGAGTCTACATTTTCTTTTCTTTCCCAGTTTGGGTCTACATCTTTTACAGAACTATTCTTATTTAGAGCAAGTTCATTAAATAAAATGACGTTTTTATGCCTAAAAGTGTCTCGGATAAAATCTTTATGGTCTTGCCCCATGGCAATAATAACATCATAGTTTTGAAGCATGGTTTTGTTTAATTTTCTGGGTTTATGCTGTGTTTTTTTGATCCCTAATTTTTGAAGCGTTTCTTTTGTTTTAGGATGCATATCCCAGGGTTTTGCAACCGTTCCAGCAGAATCCACTTTCCACTCTTCTTTCTTTTCTTGTAAGAATTTTCTTAATGCGTATTCTGCACTTATACTTCTGAAAATATTTCCTGTACATACAAAAAGAACACTCTTTTTTGGCATTTCTAGAATTGATGACCTTCTTTCTTTAAAGCTTTTACTCTTCTTTAAATTCAATCAGGCTAAAAATATTGTACTCACTTAATTTATCTCTTCCTTTGAGATCTGTTAGCTCAATGAGAAAAGCGCATTCTACAATAATTCCACCTAAACTTTCTATAAGCTGTGCTGCAGCCTTTGCGGTTCCTCCTGTTGCTAACAGATCATCTACAAGGAGGACTCTTTCCCCAGGTATAATTGCATCAGAGTGAATTTCTAATGTGTCTGTTCCATATTCTAAAGCGTAATCGATTCTTCGTGTATGTGCTGGAAGCTTGTTTGCTTTTCGCACAGGGATGAAACCTACGCCTAGCATGTATGCTAGTGTTGCTCCAAGAATAAATCCTCGACTTTCTATTCCCACAATTTTGTCGATTTTTCTTCCTTTATATCGAATGCTAAAATATTTCATGACATCTTTTAGGCCGTCTGGATCTTTAAGAAGGGTTGTAATATCTCTAAACAGGATTCCTGGTTTTGGAAAGTCTGCAACTGCACGAATCTTTGATCTAATCTCTTGCATGGGTTTGAGAATAGAAAGAAGGGTTATAAACATTCTTATACTTGTTCGTAGACGATGGGATCTAGTTCTTTTAATTGCTTTTTTACAGTATCTAGGTTTTGTTTGGTGTTTGCATATATGGTGAAGAGAATTTCTCCCTTTCTTACCCAACGGCCAACTCTTACGCGTAAATACACACCAGCTGTCTTTTCTTCAGGAGCACCTGCAAGTGTTGCAATGAGAGCAATTTTTTTATTGTTAATTTCTTTAATTTTTCCTTCTTGTTTTGCATCAACTGTATAGAAAAGTTGTGCTTTAGGAATATTTGGATGTTTTAAGCCACCTTGTGCATAAATGATATCTTTGAATTTTTTATAGGCTTTTCCTGATTCTAGTGCTTGAAGTACTTTTTTTTCCGGGTCTTTTTCTCCAACAAGCTTGAGTGCTTCTGTTGCCATAAAGATTGCTTTTTGTCTTAGGTCATTTGGACCATTACATTTTAACACGGAAATAACATCTGTAGCTTCTAGTGCTGGACCAATACCATTGCCAATGGGCTGCGAACCATCTGTCAGGATGACTTTTATTTTGAGGCCTAGAAGTCTTCCTACTTTGAGAAAGCCTTTTCTTAGCAGCTTTGCTTGTTTTTTTGTTTCTATTTTTACATTTTTTCCCCAGGGGATATCAATAAGAACATGTGTTGCGCCTGCAGCTTTCTTTTTTGCCATGATACTTGCAAGGAGCATCCCAGTAGGATCAATGCTTAGTGGATGACGAATTTTGATCATTTTATCATCTGCTGAAGCTAAGTCTACACCGCCACCCCAGACAATACAAGCATTTGTTTTTTTGACTACTGCTTCTATTTTCTTTTTATTGAGTGTTACAGGTGCTAAAACTTCAAATGTATCCGCAGTTCCACTTGGTGAGGTAATTGCACGAGAAGAAGTTTTGGGAATCTTATACCCTAATGAAGCAATGATGGGTATAACAATCATGGTTGTTCGATTTCCTGGAACTCCACCACTACAATGCTTATCCAGTACAATTTCTCCTTTTTTGAAGTGCAACTGCTCCCCATTTTTGACAATTGCATTTGTTAAGAATACTGTTTCTTTGATAGAAAGACCGTGGCTGTAGCATCCAGAAACGAAATATGTCAATTCCGTTTCTGAAAGTTCATTTGCAACGATATCTTTCACAATCGTGTCTAGTTCTAGTTCTGTAAGCTCTTTTCCTTCTAGTTTTTTCTTGATAAACTGAATGGATAGAGGGTGTTCTGCTTGTTCTACTTCTACATGCGTTCCATGACTCACTTTTACTTTCTTAAGCACTTCTTCAAACAAACCAATTTCATCTTCTTTCACGCCTTTTTTTGTGATATTGATTACACAGTTTGCTCCTTCCTTTTTTTGGAGTCTTCTAATGTGTACACGGTCTGTGGGAAAAATGCCTAAAGCCTTTGCGGTCTTTTCATGCAGTACAGCGACAAGAGGGCCCCCTGTGGTGAGCTGTATATCTCGAACTTTAAGCTTCATTCTTTTTCTCCGTATAAATCTCTAGAATCAATTCAAAAAGAGAAAGTATGAGTGGGCCAATAAAGAGCCCAATAAAACCGAATGCACTTATTCCTCCAAGAACTCCGACTAAAATAATTAGAGGATGTGCCTCTGTACGCATTCCTAAAATTTTTGCTCTTAAAATAGTATCAATAAGAGTAGATAGGATTAGGAATCCAAACAAGGCTATACATATAGCATTCACTGTGTTTCCTTGAAAATAGGCTATTGCTGCCATGGGAACCCAAATGATGGTTGCTCCTATCCCTGGAAGAACTGCAGTGAGTCCTACAACGAAACCCCATAATACTGGAGCAGGTACTCCTAGAAGATAGAATCCTACGATTGCTACAAGGGTTTCTATTGCTGCAAGCACCATTGTCCCATAGAAAAGCGATTCAATACTTGAAGTGATCTTTTTTTCAAATCTTTTCTTATAGTTCTCTTCTAATGGAAGCATATGTTTTGCTTTTTCAATAACTCTCTCTCCATCACGAATCGCAAAAAAGAACACAAAAAACATAAGAAAAATACTTACTATTAATTCAGGAATAGAAAAAAGAAACTCTGAAAGTTTTGTGAGTATGAAACTTGTTCCCGTCTTTGCTATATCATTAATGTACACTTCTAGACTTTCGCTAATTTCTAGATTCACTCTTTCGTTGAAGAATGTTCGGATATCTTCTACATTTGTGGTTGTATAAAGGTGTGCAACTTCTTGAATTAAAGAATTGGTAAGAAAATATAAGGGGATAATTATAATAAGTACTACTAGGGCTGTAATAATTGCTGCGATAAGATCCTTATTCTTTAGTTTTTTTTCTAGAAGTCTTTTTACTGGAAGGCACATATAAGCGATAATTAATGCTAAGATTATAACACTCAGATAGGGTTTCAAAACGAGATAGCAGAGAAAAATCAGAACAAGTACAAGAGCATATTTTATGTATAGATTTACATCATCTCTCATATGCCCTTTCTAGGTAAGTAGATATATAAATATTGCTGTTCGGCAGCTTTTTATACTTCATCCTGATTTTGCTTTTTATGGTAACTCGAGTTCCTTTTGATCATTATTCTTTTACTCGCTGTGAAGGCTATGGTCATGAGGGTGCTATTTTTCGTGTGGATAAGACTAGTTGTATAAAAGTTTATGCAGCACATCGGACATCTTCTGCGCAACGAGAGTACAATATGCTTGAGCGTCTTAGTCAAGATGGAGTAGCTGTTCCTCTTGCTTATGATCTTTTTGCGTTTGAAGTTCCTGCTGGTGGATTTGTTCTTCCCAGTAAAGAAACGAGTTTTGGTGCTGAGAGTACACGACTTCATTATGGTGAAGGAACCGTTCTTCGTGGTATTCATAAAGAATGGATTCCCGGAAAGGTCTTTGGTTCTTTTTTACCTTTTCCTTGGCATATCTCTGGAGCATTTGAACTTTTTTCTTCTTTGTATGAAAAAGGGTATTCTTTACGTGATCCTACCCCTGAGAACTTTGTTGCTCGTAGAAAGGGTGTTTCTTGTATAGATGCTTCTCATATTTTTGTTGGTGATAGTGGTCATACTTTTAAAGAAGCTTGGCGAACCTTTTTATTAGATCTCAATTCCCTACATTCTTCTCAGTTTGGTTCCTCTCTTGTCTCTCTTGAGACCCTTCTTTACTTAGCTAGGGAAGAATAATAATCTTTAATAAGGTGCAAAAAAAAGTTTTTTCTATGGAAGAAGGAGATATTTATTCTTTATTACGAGTGATACTTCAGAGACTGGGGGATCAACCTATTGCTTGGAGAATGGATGGTAGTGCAAACCTGCGTGTCCAAGGTGTTGATGTTTTAGTGCATGATTTAGATATTAAAACAAATAAAGAAGGAATGCGTATTTTCAAGGAATGTTTTAAAGATTGTATGGTCAAGGAATATTATAAAGAAGAAATTGAGGGAGATGTTTTAGAGTTTACTTTTCAGGGCTTTCCTATTGAGATTACAAATAACAAGTATAATATGCTTCATCGAATAAAGTGGGTCACTTTTCAGGCTATGTCTTTACCTGTGCTTCCACTAAAAGAAGCACGAGAATTTTATGTTGCAATAGGTAGAGAAAAAACTGTTACTGTGCTTGATAGACATCTTTCATAGTCTTACTTCATTAAGTCCCATATTAGCTTGAAATCTTTTTTAAAAGCTTCAGCGATGTCTTTATTTTTTATTCTTATTGAGGTTGGTTTATCTTTTTCAAATGTTGTAATGTGAACAATATCCTCATGAATCACTATTGGCACATTGTTCCAATATTTTTCCGGCATGACCTTTGGACTAATTCCATATAGTTTCATAGCTTCTCTTCCTTCTTTACTGCTTACAATTACTTTTACTTCTCTTTTCTCCTGGGCTTTATGCCGTATTTGTGCCATGTGATAGGGGATCAGTTGGTCTGCTTTTCCAATGACATTTAGGGCATAAATCTTTTTTGCATTAAGCCATTCTAAATCTAGCATTTTGAGAGCGTCTTTACCTTCGTATATGGACACATCGGTGATTCCAGTGACTATCTTTTGTTTTTCCTTTACTATTTTTACTAGGTCTGTTGCGATAGAGACTTTTTCTTGTAAGGGGATAAGCAAACTTTCTGGATTCTTCACAAAAAACCTTTTTTTCCCTTCCTTGGAGATATGTGAAATATACCCCTTGAGAATAAGATTATCTAAAATATTGTAGGTCACTGATCGGTCTATACTTACTTTTTTAGAGAGCTCACTTGCTCCTATCTCTCCGTAATGTATTAGTGCTTCAAATACAACCGCTTCATTTTTTGTAAAACCTATCTCCATTAGCTTTTCTATCATGGTTCAAAGTGAGTTGGTTTTTCTATTTAAATGTTGTGGTGTTAGTTAACAACAAAATGATATATATGAGCTCTCTTTGAGCAATAATCATTGTAAAGTGGGTGAAAGGAGATACAAATGTCAGAAACTTTTATTGTTGGTGAAAGAGAATACATGGTATTTCATGAGTCTTTTTTATCTAGTTCTTTAAGCTTATGCCATCGGGCAGGATTTGAGTCTCCCTTTGCACCTGAACTTGTAGATCTTCTCATTGCACATCCTCAATTGATACAGTGTGCAGGAAGGTCTCTGAGTGCGTGTATAACTGGAAAAAGTGCTCAAGGAAATCCTATCCAAATTTATTTACATGCTCCTATATCTGAAAAGTATATTACTAAAACTTATTTTTGCTCAGGTAGTGATGTTGGTCTTCATAATGAGGCTTTAGTTATTTCTCAAGAGTATTTTCTTGCACTTGAAAAGAGAGATGGTGAGAATCTTCATGGAACGAGGTTAGTGACTGTTCTAGACTCTATACCTTACTCGCGTGATGCAGCTTATTCTTGGTTTGATGGATATAGTATTTGGTTAAAATTTGAAGAAGCATTGGAAAATAGCCATGTTCAAGCTTTTTTTGGCTCTTTAGAACGAGCTGAAGGATATTTTCAAACACTTCGAAAGGCTTCAGAATGTGGACATAAGGTTTGTGAAAAAGTGGGTTTTTGGTATTCTAATGATTTGGATGAAGTAGAAAGAAATGGCCATCCTCTGAGACGTGCTTTAGTAACGAATTATTTTGAGTTTGGTTGTAGAGATTTTAAGCTTGTCAAGGCTCATAGTCGCCTTATAGGTGGACGTTCTCTAGGGACTGTGGAGTAATTGAATCTAAAGTATATCTATGTAAATTATTATTTACTAGCATAATTTTATTAAGAGATGTTTTATTTTGATTTTTATGGTTTTGAAACTTTATTACATACGACATGGTCAAGCTGTATTTAATCTAAAGTTTTCTGAGCTTATTGGTGGGAGAACCAATGATAGCCCTCTTACACCTTTAGGTGAAGAACAGTCTGACCTTTTGGGTCAACGGTTTACTTTAGAAGGAATACATTTTGATGAAGTTTATAGTTCTCCGGCTGTACGTGCTCGAAACACTGCTGAAAGAAGTACTGGTTTTGTTGGATTTCCTTCATCTAAAATTACTCTTGTTGACTCCTTGCAGGAATTAGATCAAGGTGAGTGGGAAGGAAGGTCACGTTCAGAACTTTATACTCCTCAGATGCTTGCACATATTAATGCTGATAATTGGAACTTTTGTCCACCTGGTGGAGAGTCACAAAGACAGGTAGAAGAAAGGCAAATGAATTGGATACAAGATTTACTTGTACGTTCAAGAAAAGATTTCACTGTTGGTATTTATGGGCATGGTGTTGCACTTTCTTGTTTTCTTCGTGGAGTTATGCGTTTTGACCCTTCTTTGACTTATAGAGTGAGACATTGGAATACAGGTGTTACTCGTTTAGAATATTCCTCTGCAGGTTGGAGTTTGATTTGTATGAATGATTCTGCTCATCTTCCTTTAGAGAAAAGAAGTTGATTGTATATTTCTAATGCGCAGAGGCCTATTGCTCGTATATCTTGAGTAATATCTTCTTTCAATAACTCTTCTGAAGTACACCATCGGTATCTTTCTAGTTCTTCTGGATTTGCTTTCAGTTGGGTTATATCTTTTGGCTTACAAAGATAGAATAAACCGTAGTGATCATGGTCTCCTACGTTATGTACATTTGTATGGAAAGGAAGTGCACACTCTTCTCTTACATTCTTTCCTGAAAATACTCTGTTGTATTGTAGGAGTTCTATATCTAGATTTACTTCTTCTTTGACTTCTCTTTTCACGGCTTCATCTGGGGTTTCATTTGGTTCGATGTGTCCTCCAGGAGGGAGCCAGATCTGTAGTTTTTTGTGGAAAATTAACAGAAGCTTTTTTTCATGAATAATATACCCACCTACAGTAAGATCTGTTTTCACACTTTTTAGATATCTTTTTCTGTTTAAATTATTTTAGAATTACCTGTTAAAAATATTTTTTAAAATCCCTTAAATTTGAATCCCCATATTTTCTTAGTTCCAGATTCTCTTGGAAGATTGCTCTAAATGCTGGTCCAAATTTGTCTATGTATTCTTCTCTTTGTTCTCTATTTTCTTCTTCATCTAGAAAAGGTGCCAAACCGCTTGTCGTTAAAGTTGCAGTTGTATATTCCATTACTCTTCCTGATCTTAGTATTAGTCCTTCTAACTCTGCTTCTAATCCTACTACTTGTATTCCTAGGAATGCTTCTTCTCCATTAACTCTTATGGCTCGTATAGAATGGTCTTCCATTCTATACACTACAATATATCCTTGGTCACGAGATTCTTGGATCTTTTCCATACTTTTTCTTTTTAACTATCCTTATTTAAAGCTTTTTATTTGAGAATCAGTATTAATGCAACAACTAGAATTGCAATAAGACCTATTGTTGGAAGACCCCATAGAGAAAGATATTGAAAGGCTAGTGCAAGGAGTAGAACTACACCTAAGGTTCTCTGCTCAATTGCAATAGATTTTCCCATTAATACACTATCCTTGGACCATAGCCCCAAAGTTTTACTGCGATAGCAAGCTCCGAATCAGGATGTTTTTTTACCCAAGCTTTTAGAGGGATTTTTTTCATTGCAAGTTCACGTGCTTGTTCGATTGCAATGACTCCTGCTTCTACTCCGTCTGGATGACCCAGTAAACCGCCACCACACTGGATAATGAGATCTTCTCCAAGTATTTTCATGACCATTTCAAAGTCCCCAGGATGCAAACCCCCCGAGGCAGTCATCCATACTGGTTTTATGTGATACCATTCTTGTCCTAGAGAAGGAATTTTTGTATCTGGTTTGAGGTGTTGTTCTTGTAAGACTTGTTGGATATATTTTGCTTCCCCATAGTCCTCCATTTTTGCAAGTGGAGAACCTCCATGCAATGTGTCTACTCCTAATAGTCGAAATGTTTTTGCAAGGAAAATCATAGAGACAGAAAACCCATAGAGCTTTCCATGACCATGAATACCAGGAGAGTTATCACGAGTAATAAAGCCGTGCATTGCACGGTGTGCATGAATAGCAAGACCAGGGTTGTATCTTCGCATGGTGTCTACTGCTGAAAAACCCGTGCAGATTACATCCATCATCATGAAAATTCCCCCATTGTCTTTAATGAGCTTTGCATGTTTTCTCATTGTTTCTAGGTTTGAGTGTGAAATGTTACAAAGATAAAACTTTTTGTGGCCTGTTTGCTTCTCTGCTGCTTTGACTGCATTTAATACGAGTTTTGTTCTTTCTTCAAAATTGTTAAAAGATAAACTCGTAAGATTTTCATCGTCTTTAATTCCGTCATAGGTGCCAAGGCCAGAAGTAAAAAGGATACGTGCTAACTCTGCTTGTTCTTTTGCTGTACGACCAATTTTTGGTTTTGGTACGGTTGCAACTAAGGGGCCTTTTGGTTTGTTGAGGAGTTTTCTTACACCTGCAATTCCAAATTGAGGGCCTGGAAAAGCTTGCACCATTTTTTTTGGGAATTTGACATCGTAGACACGCATTGCAGAAACCATTTTCATCCCAGCAATATTTCCAATAATACCTGCAAATAAACCTGAAATATTATCTAATTCAAACAGAGAAAGTGGGTAGGCAACTTTAAACATATGATTTTTATAGTCTAGGTCGAACGCAAATGCTCGCTCTTTTGCAGCACGGGGAATTCCTGAGTCAATACCGTCATAAACTTTTGTCCATGTACCAGTAGAAGATTCTGCAGCTACAGATGCAGCAGCTTCTTCGAAAACTTTTTTGAGCGATTTTCCCTTTGCTTCTTTGATTGCGGTTTGAGAAAGTTCGACTTTTATAAGTGTAATGAGATGGTCTTGTGAGGGCTTCCACCCTTTTGGAGCCAAGTAGTTCATTTGTACTGCCATAGTATCACCTTTTTCTTTTATGGGCTAGAGAAGTTTAAATATCTTTGCTATAGGTTTTATCTTTGGAAAGGATATTTTTGTTTCTAGAGAGGATAGTCTCTTCCGAGAATATGTTGTCCTTAACAAGTGGTTACCTTTCGAAAAGTATATAAACTCTCTTTTTCTCATTTCGGGTATGAATGGGGCTCAATGTTTTGGTGGAGGTTTACTTTTAGGCGCTTTAGTTGCTACTGCAGTTGATGGAACCTTATCTCCTTCTCCGCAAATGAGTTCTAAACCTGTTATTGAACAAAGACAAGAGCCTGTTCTTGTAGATGATCCCTTACAAGTATTCCTTACAGAAGAACAAGCTGAAGCAGTTTATCCTTCTTTACGTGTATATGCTGATGGATTTACGCAAAGAGATATTACTGCATTACGAGATCCTTTTTCTGTATCTGATGTAGGCCCAGTTTCGGAAGCAAACCTGTGTCATTATGATACTTTTGTTGGAAAGCAAACTCTTACTGAGGGTACGTGCTTTTTTATTGCTCCTCATCTTGCTCTTACTAGTTATCATGTCGCAACTATAAAAGATCCTGATTCTTTTAGTGAATTTTATGAATTAACACATAAAGTTCGTACTTCTAATGGAAAAACTTCTTCTGTAGAAACACTTGCAGTCTCTCCTCTTCATGATTTAGCACTTGTGAAAACAGAAAAAGCATTTCCTGTTTCTTCTCTTTCTCTAGGATATTATGATGGTGGACTTTCTTCTCTGCTTCTTTCTTTTGATGAAGAAACAGACACTTTGCATAGATATACTTCAACATCTCATCTTGCTTTTGAGCAACGTTTTGTTCTTTTAGAAAATGGGACTTTGGGACCAAGTGCACTTGTTCTTCCGGAATTATATTCTCCTGGTAATAGTGGAAGTCCTCTGTTTCAAGATGGAAGACTTGTTGGTTTAGTGAGTTATGTTGATGAAAGAGATAAAAAAACGTTTGTGAGTTCTCATGTTCGAAAATTTGTTTCTGAGATTTTGAAAACTTTGGTGAGTAAATGACTATTCTTATTGGTACGATTCATGGAGATCTTTGTATAAAGGGCTATTACCAATTAGACCAGGCTCTTTCTCTCTATAAACCTAAAAGTATTTCTTTAGAATTTCCTGAGGGTACTGATCTTGCTGGTCGTGTTCATGATGTTCAGAAGAAAATAGATGAAGATATAGATCAACTTTCTGAAATAGCTCTTCGACCTTGGGTGAGAATTCTTGCTTTTGAGAGTATTTGTTCTCAGTTTTATGAAGGACGTGCTGCTTATGACTATGCGCAAAGAGAAGGAATTCCTCTTCATTGTGTTGATCACCCTTCCCTCGTTTGTCCAGATCTTTCTCTTTTTCCTTCTCTGGAAAAGGTGATTAGAAATATTGAAGCTATTGATCCAAACATTCAATCTGTTATTCAAAGTTTGCCTGTAGAAGAAGTTCTAAAAAGATTCATGGTTTTTGGCTCGACTTTTTATGAGAACCCGGAGTTACTGAAACAATGGTTTGCTCATCTTCCTGTTGAAGTGCAAAAAGAGTTTATGATAAGCTCTTCTGTGGATATGGATACTCGTGAAGGTTATATGGCCGAACGAATTCTGGCTTTGGAACCTGAACTGCATATTGGAGGAATAGCTCATATGTCTGAAGAATTCTCTGCGGCTTTTTTACCTGGTGTTGTTCCTTTGTATAGAAGGCTGGGAAGTTTAGTTACAGAAAGATATCCTCTTGCTTTTGCATGTGAAAGGAGAAAATAATTCTTTTCTTCCAAATAACTCTTTTGAAAAATTCCTCATATCTCTTTTTTTGTTGTACAAGCTCTCCCTTCTTGAATACGTTTATGTA